>CAZHSL010000447.1:0-2751 GCA_964535185.1 uncultured Corynebacterium sp. | reverse complement strand
GGTCTCCTCGGCGAGATGCACGGTGGCAGTCGTGTCGGAGGTGATCCGCGCCTGCGCGATCATCTGGGTTCCTTCCGCGTCCTGGGCGCCCCCGCGCCCCGAGGGGCGGGCGGCATGGTCCGGCACCACTCTAAGGGCGCAGCGACCCCGTCTCCTGCTGGGCCGCGCCTACAGTGGCGGCGTGCACACCACACTGCTCACAGAGCCGGCCGTCCGCGGCGCGAACGAGGACGCCGGCGGGGTCCTCGGCCCCGTCGCCGTGATGCTCGACGGCGCCGGGGTGCCGCCGCGGTTCCGGGCGGGCTGCGTCCACGAGGTCGCCTGGTTCTCCCACGCGCTGGCCGGGAGGCTGCTGCTCCGCGCCCAGGACCCGTCCGTCCCGCTCCGGCAGGCGCTCGCCGGGGCGATCACCGACGTGCGCTCCCTGCACGAGGAGCGGTGCGACCTGGACAGGGGCGGGCCGTCCGCGACCGTGGTCGCGGTGCGGTGGGGCGCCGAGCATCTCGAGCACCTGGTGCTGTGCGACTCCTCGCTCCTGCTCGAGCAGACCGACGGGACGACGACGCGCCTGAGCGATCCCCGGATCGACGCCGTCGTCCGCGAGGAGGTGCGCGCCGAGGCGGTCGAGGCCCGCCGCAATGCTCCCGGAGGGTTCTGGGTGGCGCGGCACGAGCCCGAAGCGGCCGAGCAGGCGCTGGTGGGCCGCACCCCGCTCCGCGCCCTGCGTGCGGCCCACCTCGTCTCCGACGGCATCACCCGCGCGGTCGACCTGCTGGGGATGCACGATGACGCCGCGCTCGCCCGTTCCCTGCGCGAGGACCCGCACGCCCTGCTGCGGGAGCTGCGCCGCGCCGAGGCGGGCCTTCCGATCGGTCGGCGGCCCCGCAAGCCGCACGACGATGCGACGGTGCTCACACTTTGCCCGCTCGAGCGCTGAGGGCGACGCTTCGAACGCGGCAGCAGACAGGACGAGCCTCGGCCGCTACACTCGGACATACCGGACGTATCGCCACCCCCGAAGTGCCTCCCCGCCTCGAGTTTTGGTGCGCGCATGACGAAGCATTGAGGCGAGCGAGACTTAGTTCCACCTGTCAAAAATATGGGCGCTACCTGCGAAAACGGTTCGCGCCGATGCGTTTACAGCAGGACCCGCACGGCCTAGACTCTCCAGCACCAGGGCGCACCGACGCGGTGTGATCTCCGAGATGATCGGGGGCGCGATCCGGCGGTTCCCCTGGTAGTGTTCCGAGTGTCGGAAGACGTTGAAAATTTTATAGATGTGCCGTTCCCCAAGACCCCCCTCATGGGGAGCGGCCGGACGGGCAACACGCCAGGTTCCCCCACCATTGGCGGCCCGTCCAGCCTGTTCGCCCGCACCCACCCCTGACGGACGACAGGCCTGACGAGCGGTCCGTGAGCCCCCGACACTGTCGGTTGAGAGCTCCGGGCCGCTCGTCGCATTCCGGCGCAGGGGGCCGGGGCAGGAGGGGCCGGTGCGGGAGGGGCCGGCTCAGGAGAGGATCGCGACGTCGCTGCCGGGGTCCAGGCGGTAGCCCGCCCCGCGCACCGTCGAGATCAGGCGGCGGTACCGGCCCAGCTTGGTGCGGACGCGCCGCACGTGCACGTCGACCGTGCGCTCACCGGTCGCCTCGGGCGACTCGGCCCAGACGGTCTCCATGAGCTCGGTGCGCGAGAGGGTGCGCCGCGCGTTGCGGGCCAGCTGCGAGAGCAGCTCGAACTCCTTGTAGGTGAAGTCCACGTCCTGCCCGTCGATCCGCACCCGGCGGCCGAACAGGTCGATGACCAGGCTGTCCTCCGGCGCGACGGACGGGCTGGACGGGCTGACGGCGGTGGCCTGCAGGGCACGGCGCCGTGCGGCCTCCGCATCGCGGCGGGCGGGGGAGTTGGGCGAGACCACGCCGGTGCGGCGCGGGCGCAGCGGGGTCACGGCGGCGCTCCCGTAGCTGCGGGGCGGCAGCGAGCGGGACGCGGCGCGTCCGGTGGCGGCGAAGGGGTTCGGGCTGTTCACCGCCACGGTGGTGCGGCCGTCGCGGGAGCCGACCAGGCGCTGAGCACCCGTGCGCAGCTCGTCGGCGATGAGGGCGGTCTCGACGTCGCCGGTGCCGGCGGGGAGGGTGACCGTCACGGTGATGGTGACGGCATCGGACGCGGGCCGCTGACGCGGCGCCGCACCTCCCGCGCGGTACAGCGGGCGGGCGGCGGGGCGGCGGTCGGTGCGGGTGGTGGGGCGGTCCAGGGCGATGGTCATGATGCGAGTTCTCCGAGGTGCGGCGCGGTGAGCGCGGCGGCTGGTGGACCCGGGATCCCTGGGGATCGACGCCCTCAGGCGGATCGTTCAGGGGTGTGCTCCCGGTGGCACCTGGAGCCCGCGTCTTCCGACCGGCTCCTGTCAGCCGACCTCGGAGGTGTCGTGAGCGCTCAGAGGCTCGGCTGACGATGCATCATCGGCATCATCATCATGGACATCATCGAGCGCATCGCGGAGCGGACCACCCGGCGGGTGGTCTCGCGGAACGCGGCGTTCGTGGTCATGGCAGAGAGAATGCCCTGTTCCGTCCCGGAGGGCAAGAGGCTGTTCACATGGCGGGACAGAGACGGGGCGCGGCGGGTCCGTCGGCCCGCCCGTCGATCAGTCGACGACCCCGAAGAGGCGGTCGCCGGCGTCGCCCAGGCCGGGCACGATGTAGCCCTTCTCGTTGAGCTTCTCGTCGATCGCGGCGGTGACGACCG
>CAZHSL010000446.1:0-2752 GCA_964535185.1 uncultured Corynebacterium sp. | reverse complement strand
CAGGGAGGCGACGGTCAGCGGGGCGTCGGCGAGGTCCACCTCGAGGTAGCGGCCCTCGGCGGCGAAGCGGCCCAGGCCGCGGGCGAGCGGGACGTGATCGGGGGCCGGGACCTCGTGCAGCGCGGTCCCCGGCCCGCCCACCAGAGCGGTCCCGGACCAGGTGCGCACCGCCGCCGGTGGGTGCCGGGTGAGCACCGCGACGCCGTTGCGGCCGGCCAGCGTGCCGGTGTCGAGGGCGACGTGGTGGTCGCCGAAGGCGCCGTCGGGCACCTTGTCCGCCTGGGCACGGACCTCCTGCAGCGCGATCACGTCGCAGTCGCGCGTCTCCAGCCAGTCGCCGAACCCCCGTCGCTGCGTGGCGCGGATCCCGTTGATGTTGGCGGAGGCGATGCGGAGCATGCCCCGAGGCTACGCATGGTCCACGGCTGCGCATGCCCGGCGGCGCGGTGCCGTCGCGAGCTGGTGCGGGTCAGGGCCTGCCTGCGCACCTGCTCTCGTGCCGTTCGTTCCTCAGCGCGTCGCTCAGGCCACGTTCAGCTGCCGACGCCGCAGCCCCAGCAGGCCGATCGCCACCAGGACCACGCCCACGCCCGTGACCACCAGGAACGGTGCCGGCGCGAACTCCTCGACCGGGATCCCCGCCAGGTGGTGCAGCGGGGACAGGCCGCGGAACCACTCGGGCAGGTCCAGCATCTCGGCGAACATGTCCACGATGCCGATGACGGCCACTGCGATCCAGCCCAGGATCGCCATCAGGCGCGGCAGCCAGCCGAACAGCGCCGTGCACAGCCCGAGCACCGCGAGCGCCGCCGGCACCACGGCCAGGTGGGACAGCAGGATGTCGCCCACCAGTGCTCCGTCACCGGTGACCACGGCGGCCGCGAGCCCGGTCCCCAGCCCGGTGACCGTCGCGATCAGCACGATCCCGGCCGCGATGACCAGCACGTGCGCGGCGCTCCAGGAGATGCGGCCGACGGGGGTGGCCAGTACCGCATCGGCACGTCCGGAGCCCTCCTCGCTGCGCAGCGTCTGCATCGCGTACACGGCGTAGGCGGCGGCGAAGATGATCACGAAGGCGCCCAGGAAGGCGACATAGCCCTCCAGCAGCGCCTCGGTGCCGAAGACGGCGCTGAGCTCGTCGGGCAAGCCGTCGGCCGCATCGAGCATGGCCTGGGTGAAGGCGCCGTCCACGATGCCCAGCAGCAGGATTCCGGTGCCCCAGCCCAGCAGTCCGCCGCGCTGCAGGCGGGCGGCCAGGCCCGCTGGGCTCCCCAGCCAGGGGTGCGCCCGCGCGGTGCCGGGCCGGGTGGCGACGAAGCTGGCGCTGAAGTCCCGCCGGCGCTGCAGGATGAAGGCGAGGGCGATGGCGAACAGCGCCAGCGCCGCGGACAGTGCCAGCGGCGCCCAGCGGTCGTGGACGTAGGCGGCGGTCTGGGTCGCCCAGCCCAGCGGCGAGGCCCAGGACAGGGCGCTGCCGCCGACCTCGACCATGTCTCCCAGGGCGCGCAGCACGAAGGCCACGCCGAGGACGGCGCCCGCCATCCCGGCGGCGGCCCGGGAGAACTCGCTGAGCTGGGAGGTCACGGCCGCGATGCCGGCGAAGACCATGCCGGTCACGCCCGTGGCGAGCCCGATCAGCACCGATCCCGTCACCGCATAGCCGATGCCGATGGCGAGGCCGGCCACCACGGCGGCCGCCGCGACGTTCGCCAGCAGCGCCACCATCAGGGCGGCGGTCAGGGCCGTGTGTCGACCGGTGACGCTGGCCCGGATCAGCTCGGCGCGCCCGGACTGCTCCTCCCCGCGGGTGTGTCGGGTGATCAGGAAGATGTTCATCAGCGCGGAGAGGATGAACAGGTACGGCGCATAGCCGGCGGCGAAGAACCGCTCGTAGGTGGGGGCGTCCAGCCCGAAGGCCGGGCCGGTGAACATCCGGCCCACCGGCTGCGCGAAGAGCACGGTGAGGTTCCTCAGGTCCTCCTCGCGCGCCGCGAGCTGCGGCAGGGCGGCACCGATGTAGAGGACCAGCAGGCCGTGGCCGGCGATCCAGACGGGCAGGCGGATCCGGTCGCGGCGCAGCACGAGTCGGATCAGGGCTCCGAGGCCGGCCAGCGACGAGACGGTGCCGCGGTCGGTGCTCGGGGCGGCGATGTGCGTGTGTGCCGTACGGGCAGTCATCGGGCCACCTCCTGCTGGGGAGCCGCCTCGATGCTGCTCCGTCCGGCACTGTCGGCCGATGCGTCGGCCGCCGATCCGTCACCGTAGTGGCGCATCAGCAGCTGCTCGAGCGTCGGCGGATGCGCCACCAGGGACCGCACCCCGAGCGGGGCCAGGGCGCGGACCACGCCGTCGACCCGGTCGCCGTCGACCTGGAAGGAGACCGTCCCGTCCTCGGTGGTCAGGTCGTGGATCCCCTCGAGCCGTGCCAGCGGCTCCGGTCCCCCGTCGAGCTCGGCGACGAAGGTGGTGCGGGTCATGTGGCGTAGCTGCGAGAGCGAACCCGTCTCGACGATGCGGCCCTGGCGGACGATGGAGATGCGGTCGGCCAGCACCTCCACCTGGGCCAGGATGTGACTGGACAGCAGCACCGTCTTCCCGGCCTGCTTGACCTCGCCGATCGCCTGCTGGAAGACCACCTCCATGAGCGGGTCCAGCCCTGCGGTCGGCTCGTCGAGCAGCAGCAGCTCCACGTCGGAGGCCAGCGCCGAGATCAGCGCGACCTTCTGCCGGTTGCCCTTGGAGTAGGTGCGGG
>CAZHSL010000445.1:0-2752 GCA_964535185.1 uncultured Corynebacterium sp. | reverse complement strand
CTCGAACTGGTCGAGGCGGTGACCCTCCACCACGAGGACCCCTACGCCGCCAACACGAAGGACGCCCCGGACACGGTCGCCCCGCAGGCCAACGAGACCGTGCGCCTCGAGGGCGGCCGGCTCGTCGGCACCCTGCCGGCGATCTCCTGGTCGCTGGTGCGCCTGGCCCGTCCCGCGGCCTGACATGACACCCCGCCGGGCGGCTGCACCCGGCGGGGCGCAGGGGGCCGGCGGGCCCGCCGGCTCCTCGTCGACCGGCCCGCCCGTCGGCCCTGATCTCCACCCGCACCACATCGTCCGCATCGCAACGGCCGCACCGTGCCGCCCGCACCATCCGCCCCGATCCGCCTCAGGAGCATCCATGACCGACCCCGCGCCCACCCTCGCCACCGGCCTCATCTCCGCACTCACCGCGACCACTCCCGGCTCCCGCGCCAGCGGCTCGACCGGTCCGTCGGCCGCCCCCACCGACGGCCCCGCCCGGGTGGTGGTCGATCTCGACCTGCCCGGTGCGACCATCAGCCGCCACCTCTACGGCCATTTCGCCGAGCACCTGGGGCGCTGCATCTACGGCGGCTTCTTCGTGGGGGAGGACTCCGAGATCCCGAACACGCGCGGCATCCGCGACGACGTGGTCGCCGCGCTGCGCGCGCTGAAGATCCCGAACCTGCGCTGGCCCGGCGGCTGCTTCGCCGACGACTACCACTGGAGGGACGGCATCGGTCCGCGCGAGCAGCGGCCCCGGATGGTGAACTCCCACTGGGGCGACATCGTCGAGGACAACTCCTTCGGCACCCACGAGTTCATGGACCTGGTGGAGCTGCTGGGCACCGAGGCGTACGTCAACGGGAACGTGGGCTCCGGCACCGTGCGCGAGATGAGCGAGTGGATCGAGTACCTCACCCGCGCCGACGACTCCCCGATGGCGTCCCTGCGCCGCGAGAACGGCCGTGACGAGCCGTGGCGCGTGCCCTTCTTCGGCATCGGCAACGAGGCCTGGGGCTGCGGCGGGAACATGCGCGCCGAGGACTACGCGGCGCTGGCCCGCCAGTACGCCACCTACGTGCGCGACCACGGCGGGAACCAGGTCACCCGCATCGCGGCCGGGGCGAGCGACTCCGACTACGCCTGGACCGAGGCGCTGATGCGCGCGGCGAAGGGCCTGGAGACCGCCGAGGGCAAGGCCGGCCCGTACCAGGCGATCTCCCTGCACTACTACACGATGTCCGGTCCCTGGGAGGACAAGGGCTCGGCGACCGAGTTCACCGAGGAGGAGTGGTACCGCACCCTGTCCCGCGCAGCCTTCGCCGAGGAGCTGGTGGCCCGTCACGCGACCGTCATGGACCACTACGACCCGCACAAGAAGGTGGGACTCGTCTTCGACGAGTGGGGCACCTGGTGGAACGTCGAACCCGGCACCAACCCCGGGTTCCTGTACCAGCAGAACACGGTGCGCGACGCGCTCGTGGCGAGCATCCACTTCGACGGCTTCCACCGCCACGCCGACCGCCTGCTCATGGCCAACATCGCCCAGACGGTGAACGTGCTGCAGGCGATGATCCTCACCGACCCCGACACGGGGGCGCTCGTGCTCACCCCCACCTACCACGTGTTCGCGATGAACGCGGGGCACCATGACGCCCGCGCGCTCGCCGCCCACGTGCTGCTGCCGGAGGAGGTGGAGGAGGTCGACGGCCGGGCGCTGCCGATGCTCTCCGCCTCCGCCTCGGTGCGCGAGGAGGAGGCGACAGCGCTGGTGTCGCTGTCCAACCTCGACCATGCCGCCGAGCGCACCCTGGTGCTCGATCTGCGCGGCCGCGCCGTCACCGGGCACACGGCGACGGTGCTCACCGGTGCGGGCACCGCCGCGCACAACACCCCCGAGCAGCCCGACGCCGTCGCACCCCGCCCGCTCGAGGCGGTGCGCGAGCACGAGCGCGGCCTGGAGATCACCCTGCCGCCGCACTCCTTCGCGACCGTGGAGCTGCAGCTGGGGGAGTGACGCGCGACGGCGAGCCGTCGGGTGCCCGAGGGTCATCGGGTGCTCGGCGGCGGCCGCTCACGATTCTTTCTCAACCAAGAAGTTGACTACGGGCGGTGTGCGCCGTACGGTAGTTCTCAACCGAACAGTTGAGAAAGGGAGGGATGGACGACGACACCCTGTCGAGGGCCTTCGCGGCCCTCGCCGACCCCACGCGGCGCGACCTCGTCTCCCGCCTCACCCTCGGTGACGCCACCGTCGGCGAGCTCGCCGCCCCCTACGACATGTCCCTGCAGGCCGTGAGCAAGCACCTCGCGGTCCTCGAGTCGGCCGGGCTCGTCTCCCGCCGACGCGACGCCCAGCGGCGCCCCGTGCATCTCGAGTCCGAGCTGCTGGGGGAGCTGACCGATTGGATCGACCGGCACCGCCGAGCCGCCGAAGCGCGCATGTCCCGCCTCGACGGCGTCCTGCACCACCTCCGCAGCACGGATCCCGAGGAGCACACGCCATGACCACCACCGACCACCTCACCACCGCGACCATCGAGGCCGACGCCGAGGTCCCGCTGATCCGCATCGCCCGCGACTTCCGCGCCACCCCGGCGCAGCTCCTGCGCGCCCACACAGACCCCGAGCTCTACGCGCAGTGGGTGGGCCCGACGGAGCTCGCCACCCGCATCGAGCACTGGGACGCCCGCACCGGGGGAGCCTGGGCCTTCGTCAACATCGGGCCCGACGGGCAGGAGTACGCCTTCCACGGCAGCTTCCACGA
>CAZHSL010000444.1:0-2755 GCA_964535185.1 uncultured Corynebacterium sp. | reverse complement strand
CGCAGGTCGCCCTCGATCTGGCGGCCGCGCTGGGTGGAGATCATGCCGTTGAGCAGGAACCAGGCCAGGTCGTCGTTGATGGCGGTGAGGCCGAACAGGTCACGCACATCGGTGAGCACGGCGCGCGAGCCCTCATCGCCCAGTGCCTCGATGCCGGCGGTGAAGGCGCGCCAGCGCACCAGATCGGCGTGGGCACGGGCCGCGTCGAGCATCTCCACCTGGTGCTTGTTGACCTCGGCGGCGGCATCGGCGGGGCTCATCTTCGCGGCCCCGCGCAGCGAGAGGGCGACCTCCTCGACCTTGATCCGGGCGCGGTCGGCGAGCATCTCCTCCTGGAAGTCGGCCTGGCGCATCGAGTCGAAGGCGCGGCGGGAGTTGCCGCGGTCGGCGACGCTCTGCCCGAGCCGCGCCCACGGGGTGTGGCGCTTGGCGAGCACCTCGGCGCGCTGGGCGATGAAGCGGCCGATCCCGGCGCGGTCCACGTTCTTCAGCTCGGAGGTGTAGTCGGACAGCAGACGCTTGGCGACCAGCTGCAGCAGGACGGTGTTGTCGCCCTCGAACGTGGTGTAGACGTCGAGGTCCTGGTGCAGGCCCACCAGCTGGTTCGACGCCATGTAGCCGGCGCCGCCGCACGCCTCGCGGCACTCCTGGATGGTGTCCATCGCCAGGCGGGTGGAGGTGGGCTTCAGGGTCGCGGCGAGGGTCTCGAGGTCCTCGCGGGACTCGGGATCGTCGGCGCGGCCGGAGAAGACGTCGTCGAAGGCCTGCAGCAGCTGCTCGTGCGCGAAGGCGCCGGCGTAGGTCGCGGCGAGCTTCGGCAGCAGGCGATGCAGGTGCGCCTGGTAGTCCATCAGCACCGTCTCCTGCGTGGGATCGGCGGCGCTGAACTGACGGCGCTGGGTGGCGTAGGTGATCGCGATGTGCAGGGCGAGCTGGCTGGCGCGGATCGCGGAGCCGTCGAGCGAGACACGGCCCTGCACGAGGGTGCCGAGCATGGTGAAGAAGCGCCGCCCCGGGGACTCGATGGGGGAGGTGTAGGTGCCGTCGGGCGCGACGTCGCCGTAGCGGTTGAGCAGGTTCGTGCGGGGCACGCGCACGTGGTCGAAGGCGAGACGGCCGTTGTCGATGCCGTTCAGGCCGCCCTTCTCGCCGTCATCCTCGCTGGACACGCCCGGGAGCAGCTCGCCGTCGGCGTCCCGCACCGGGACGTAGAAGCAGTGCACGCCGTGGTCGACGCCGTTGGTGATCAGCCGGGCGAAGACGGTCGCGGCCTTCGCGTGGATCGCCGCGTTGCCGAGGAACTCCTTCCAGGCGGCGCGGAACGGGGTGTGGATCACCCATTCGCCGTCCTCCCCGCCCTCGGGGTCGAAGGTCGCGGTGGTCGCCAGCGACTGGACGTCGGAGCCGTGGCCGATCTCGGTCATGGCGAAGGCGCCGGGGGTCTCCAGGCTCATTGCGGCCGGCACCCATGCGTGCTGCTGCTCCTGGTTGCCCAGCTGGATGATCGCCGAGGTGTACAGCCCCCACTGCACGCCGGCCTTGATCTGGAGCGAGGGGTCGGCGACGACCAGCTCCTCGAAGCCGGCGACGTTGGCGCCGTTGTCGTTGGGGCCGCCCAGGTGCTCGGGCAGCATCGGGCGGGAGACGTCATCCTCGACCAGGATCTGCAGCTGCTGGAAGACGCGCTCGCGGTGCTCGGCGACGCTGGCGTCCAGCGGCCGGTGCAGCTCGGGCCGGGTGGCGCGCTCGCGGGCCGCTCTGCGCGTGTCGGCCCAGCGTCCCAGCAGCGCCTCGGAGACCTGGGCGATGTCGAGGCGGGGCGCACCGCCGGGCAGGACCGGGATGGGGCCGGTGGGGTCGGCTGTGGGCTCTGCGGCCGGGGGCGTGATGGCGGTCGGGGCGGAGGCGGTGCGGGATTCGGTGGTCATGCGTGCAGTCCCTTCATGAGCCAGGTGACCAGGTGGGTCACGAGCTGATCGGAGGTGAGTGGGGTGGAGCGCCGGGCGGGCCCGGCGGAGTCGTCGGGGTCCTCGGCGGGGTCGTGCTCGGTCATCCACGTGTCCACCGCGCGTTCGACGAAGCCCACGGCGCCGTGCGCCCAGACCTGCGGTGCCGGGATCTCGGCCGGCAGGAACGTCGCGACCAGGCGCGAGACGGAGGACAGGAAGTGGTTCAGCCCGTCGCTGGGCCGGGTGACGAAGCGGTAGACGCCGGGGGAGCGCTGCGCGGTCTCGACGTAGGCGCGGATCATGGCGTGGATGCGCTCGTCGGGCTCGGGGTCGCGACCCATCCGCGCCTCGAGGCTGCGCATCTCCTCGAGCAGCTTCTCGTGCATCGTGGACAGGATGCTGCGCCCCAGCGCACGCTGGAGCTGCGCCTTGTCCTCGAAATAGCGGTACACGATGGACTTGGAGGTGCCGGAGGCCGCGGCGATGTCCTCCATCGTCACGTCGGGGCCCTTCTCGTGGATGAGGTGCCGGGCCACGTCGAGCAGCTCGGCACGTCTCTCCTCACGGTGGCGGGCCCAACGGGCCGATCGGCCGTCCACGGGGGCTTGCGTCGTCGCATTCACGGAACCTAGGGTATCAAGTACCGCCGGTTCTATGTAAAGTGTTCCGCAGAAGATCCTCCGGCGGCGCCGATCCGCGAGCGACCGCAGAGACCACAGTGACCACGAAGAGGTGCACCCCGTGACCCATCCCGACTTCCCGCGCGACGCCCTGATCCTCGGCGGCAACCGGATCCCCTTCGCCCG
>CAZHSL010000443.1:0-2760 GCA_964535185.1 uncultured Corynebacterium sp. | reverse complement strand
CCCGTCACCACCGGCGCGGGCCGTTTCCGCCCCGAGCTCCACGGCCTGCGCGGCCTCGCGATCGGCCTCGTGGTGCTCTACCACATCTGGTTCGACCGGGTCTCCGGCGGCGTCGACGTCTTCCTCTTCCTCTCCTCCTTCCTGCTGGTGGGGACGTTCCTGCGGCGCGTGGACGCAGGGCGTCCGACGGCGCCGGCGGCGTACTGGGGCCGCACCTTCAAGCGGCTCCTGCCGCCCACGGCGGTGGTGGTGCTGGCGACCCTCGCCGGGGTCCGTCTGGTGCTCCCGCCCGAGCGCTGGATGACGGCGCTCACCGATGCGATCGGCTCGCTGCTGCACGTGGAGAACTGGGTGCTGGTCGCCCGGGGCGTGGACTACTACGCCGCGGAGGAGGCCGGACCGTCGGCCTTCCAGCATTTCTGGTCCCTGTCGATCCAGGGCCAGGTGTTCCTCGCCTGGCCGCTGCTGATCGCCGCCGCGGTGCTCCTCGCCCGGCTCCTGCGGATCCGCGCCCGCACAGTGCTCGCGATCCTCTTCACCGCGGTGCTGGTGGCCTCCTTCGCCTGGTCGGTGGTCTCGACCTCGAGCCAGCAGGAGATCGCCTACTTCGACACCTTCACCCGGCTGTGGGAGTTCGCGGCCGGCTCCCTGCTGGGTCTGGCCCTGCCGTGGTGGGAGCAGCGCGCGGAGGGGCTGACCCCGCGCAGCGCCCGCCGAGGACGGCACCGGGCCGAGGCGCACGCCGGGTCCTCCTCGTCACTCCCCCTGCCCCTCCGCGTGGTCACCGCCTGGGTGGGGATCATCGCGCTGGTCTCCTGCGGCCTGCTGATCGACGTCCAGGGCGCTTTCCCGGGCTGGATCGCCGCCTGGCCGCTCGCGGCGGCCGCGCTGGTGCTGATCGCGGGCACCACCGAGCACCCGCTGAGCGTGGACCGCGTGCTCTCGACCCGTCCCGCCGTGGTGCTCGGGGACATCTCCTACGGGCTGTATCTCGTCCACTGGCCACTGCTGATCCTCTACCTCGCGACGACCGGCAAGGAGCGGGCCGGATTGCTCGACGGTCTGGTGCTGATCGTGCTCTCCCTGGTCCTCGCCTGGCTGCTCACCCGCCTGGTCGACACCCCTGTGCGCCGCTGGCGCTGGGCGAACGCTCAGCCCTGGCGAGCCTGCATCGTGGCGCTGACCTGCCTCGCCCTGGCCCTCACGCCGGTGATCGGGGCCCAGCAGCACCTGCTGGGCGCCCAGCGCGAGGCGGAGGCTCGCGCCGTGGCCGACAATCCCGGGGCCCGGGTGCTGGATCCCGAGTTCACCGTCCACCCGGACGCGGACGCCGATGCCGCGCCCCTTCCCTCGGCGGCCACGCTCCCGGGCGACTGGGTGCTGGGCGACGGACTGTGCTCGGGCGAGCTGGAACCTCGAGCCGAGGTCGAGCCGAAGCGGAACTCCTGCGGCGTCGTCGAGGGGGACCCCGGCGGCAAGGTCGTGATCAGCGTCGGCAACTCGCGGTTGGAGCAGTTCACCGGCGCCCTCATCCCGCTGGCCGAGGAGAACGGCTGGACCCTGATCACGCTCTGGAAGGGCGGCTGCCTCTACGCCCCCGACGCGCAGGTCTCCGAGGAGTGCGATGCCTGGAGCGCCAAGGCGCGCGCCTACATCGAGCGGGTCTCCCCCGACGCGGTGGCCGTGCACTCCACCTTCCTGACGCCCGAGCGCGCGGAGGTGATCACCCCCGGCCTGGAGACCACGCTCACGGACCTCACCGCCGCGGGCATCGAGGTGATCGCGCTGCGGGACATGCCCCGGATGGACCTGCACCAGGGCGAGTGCGTCCGCGAGAAGGGCGAGGACTCCCCCGACTGCGCGCCCCCGGTCCCCGAGGACCTGACCGCCGAGCGGCCCGACGCGGCGCTGCTCGCCGAGCAGGCCGAGGGCGTCCATCCGATCGAGATCAATGACCTGGTGTGCCCCGAGGGCGTGTGCAGTCCCGTGATCGGCAACGTGAGGGTCTCCATCGATCCGGACCACATCTCGGCGACCTACGCCGAGTCGATGCAGGACGCGGTCGACGCGAGGCTCCGCGAGGCGGGCTGGCGGTGGTGAGCGGCGCTCATTCGCCCGTGTCGGCCTCTCCGGCCCTGCCGGCCGCGCGCATCCCGATCGCCCGCACTGCCTCGACGGCCTCGACCGCCCGGGCCACCGACGGGTGGTCGGGGCCGTGCTCGCGGCGGGCATCCTTGAGCAGCTCCTCGACCTGGTAGTACGAGTCATCGAGATGGCCGGCCTCCGCAGTGGCGACCGCCAGCTCGCAGCGCAGCTCGATCGCCTCGGGGCTGAGGGACTCGCCGTGCTCGAGCAGATCCAGCAGACGACGGGTGGCCTCATGGACTCGCTGCTGCGGGGTGCTCATCGGGTCTCCTGTGCGGGGTGCGGGGTGTCTGGATCCTACGCCGGAAGGGGCCGCGGAGGCGTCCCCGGAGGCCGCCCGGCGCAGTACTCTGAGCAGGACATGGAGATCAATCCCCTCGAGTCGCGTCTGCGCATGCTGCAGCAGATCGACGGGGTCCAGATGCAGCGCGAGGCGACCCCCGACGAGGAGACCGCCGGGTGTCCGGGCTGCCCGTACTTCTGGACCTGCCCGGTGCCGCATCGCGGCGAGGAGGTCAGGGCCCCGGCGGAGATCGAGCGGGAGGACGTCCGCGATGCGCTCGGGCCGCGCCGCGAGTTCAGCCCGCGCGATGAGTCCGACGTCGGCTGGACCGA
>CAZHSL010000442.1:0-2776 GCA_964535185.1 uncultured Corynebacterium sp. | reverse complement strand
GTCACACTTCCGCGCGAATCGACATAACCCTGGGCCGGTGTCACGGGTCCGCGCGTCGCGGCACCCGCCCCGGAACGCAGGATGCCGGCCCCGTGGGGCCGGCATCCGAGAGAGCGGGTGACGGGAATCGAACCCGCGCTGTCAGCTTGGGAAGCTGAAGTTCTACCATTGAACTACACCCGCGACGTGCCGCCCGATCGGTGCGGCGCTCCGGGGATCGCCGCTGCTCGAGCAACGCGGAACAGCATACCCCGAGACGGGGGTGCTGTGCGAACCGTGCTCCGCGGCGGGCCGCGCCCGGCCCCGGGCGGCAGGGCGGCGGGACGGAGTGCCCTCCGGCGCGTCGGGCGGCTAGTCTGGGCGCCGTGCTGCTGAGCGACCATGACATCCGGACCGAGATCGAGGCCGGGCGGGTGCGGCTGGACCCCTTCGACGACGAGATGATCCAGCCCGCCTCCGTCGACGTGCGCATCGACCGCTACTTCCGCCTCTTCGACAACCACAAGCATGCGCTGATCGACCCGTCGGTCGAGCAGCCCGATCTCACCCGGGAGGTGGCGGTCGACCCGGACGAGGCCTACATGCTGCATCCGGGGGAGTTCGTGCTCGCCTCCACCTACGAGCAGATCACCCTGCCCGACGATGTCGCCGCCCGCCTGGAGGGCAAGAGCTCGCTGGGGCGCCTGGGGCTGCTGACCCACTCGACCGCCGGGTTCATCGACCCCGGCTTCCAGGGCCACATCACCCTCGAGCTGTCGAACATGGCGACCCTGCCGGTGGCGCTGTGGCCCGGGATGAAGATCGGGCAGCTGTGCTTCTTCCGGCTCTCGAACCCGTCCTCGCGCCCCTACGGCAGCGCCGGGAACCTCAACCGCTACCTCGGCCAGCGCGGGCCCACCCCCTCGCGCTCGGCCCAGAACTTCCATCGCACCCGCATCCCCGTGGAGGAGGAGCAGTGACCTCACCGGTCCGTCCGTCGGCCGTCGAGCAGCCCCGTACCAGCCACCGCCTCCAGCTGCCGCGGAGCACCGATCCCGGTGCGGTGCTGACGATGGTGCGCAACCTGCGCCCGGACGCGGTCGAGGACGTGGACGGCGCGATCGAGCTCGGGGACGGTCTGCGCCTGGAGCCGGACCCCTCGCCGCGCGGTGCCGGGCGCTGGACCCTGGAGACCCCGCGGGTGCGGGAGGACCCGCTGCCCGAGGGGATGGGCGACTCCCACGGCTACGGCCGCGCCTTCCCCGAGGGGATGCCCTTCGGCATCGAGCGCGAGGGGCTGGACCTCGCCTGGTCGCTGGGACGCCGTCTGTACGGCGCCGTGGTGACCGACGGCGGTGCGCGCCTCGAACCGCACCCCTTCCACGTCCGGGACCTGACCGTGGTCAGCCCGCACGCGCTGGCCCCGGAGTCCCTGGCGGAGCTGCTGGCCCCGCTCGAGCCGGAGGCCGAGCTGGACCGGGTCCCCGACGGCGCGGCCCGCACCGGGTACAGCGTCACGATCCCGCTGTCGGAGGGCGAGGCGATCTCGCTGCGGGTGGGGCGCAGCTCGCGGCCGGTGGCGCTGCGAGCGCTGGACTGGCTCGAGGAGGCGGTCGACTACGAGCTGGTGCACCTGCCGGCCGATCCCGAGGAGGACGCGATCGAGACGCCGGAGCCGGAGACCGTCGAGCGCTGGGAGCTGGCCTACCGCCGCATCGGCGTGATCGCAGGGCTGCTCGCGGAGACCGTCGGCGGCTACGTCGTGGATCTCGAGGGGCTCCTGGTCGCCCCGGCCGACCTGGTCTGAGGACCGCGCCGACCGGCCGCCCTCAGGCGGGTCCGCCGCGGTTCGGACCGTCCGGCGCCAGGAGGCCGCTGAGCGGTGCACCTGGCCCGTCCCCACCTGGGCCCGTCCCGGGCGCTAGGAGATGTGCGGATCCGCAAAAGTGCTAGCGGTCCAGCGACGCCCGTGTCGGCGACGCCCGCCCGGCGGCCCCGAGCCGGATCGGCAGGAACGCGATCAGGCCCACGGCCATCACCAGCACGATCCCGAGGATCCCGGTGCGGGTGTCGCCCGCGATCGCGACGGTCGCCGCGAAGGCCGCGGTGCCCAGGAAGCCCAGCGCCCGCCCGGTGGTCGCGTAGAGGCCGAAGTTCTCGGTCTCCCGGCCCGGCTGCGAGAGGCGGGTGAGCAGGTTCCGCGAGGCGGACTGCACGGGGCCGACGAACAGGCAGATCGCCAGTCCCGCGATCCAGAACACCAGCGCCGAGGCCAGGAACAGCACCACCAGGCCGAGCACGATGATCCCGGCGCAGCCGGCGATGATCACGGGGCGGGGGCCGACGCGGTCGTCCACCTTGCCGCCGAGGTACACCCCGATCCCGGCGATCAGGTTCGCGGCGATGCCGAAGATGATGATCTCCTCCGTCGAGAAGCCGTACGCGTTGGCGGCGAGCACACCGGCGATGGAGAAGACCGCACCCAGCCCGTCGCGGTAGATCGCCGACGCGATCAGGTACTGCAGCATGACGGGCTCCTCGCGGAACGCACGGGCCACGCGGCGCACGATGTGCGCATAGCCCTGCCACGGGTTCCAGCGCTCACCGGGGGCGGAGGCGGGATGCGCGGGCGCCCGCAGCATCAGCGGCAGCGTGCCGAGGAGGATCCACAGCGCCACGAACAGAGGGATCGCGCGATAGTTCCAGCCGTCCTCCCCGGTGATGCCGAGCAGCCCGGTTCCGGGCATCACGAACAGCACCAGCACCATGGCCAGGCACACGATCGAGCCCCAGTAGC
>CAZHSL010000441.1:0-2782 GCA_964535185.1 uncultured Corynebacterium sp. | reverse complement strand
GGTGCCGAGGTCGATTCCGACGACACGGGACATGGGTGCCTGCCTTTCTGCGACGGGTGCGCCGCAACGGGTTCGTGCGCTGCCGACCGTCGGCCGGCGGCAAGACTTGAGCTGTACGCACTCAAGTAGAGGACCCGACGCGATCGTTGTCAATCTGAGGATCACTGATCTTGAGTACACCAGGCTCAACTTCGGTTCGGCCAGGTTCATTCCCGCCTGCCGCAGATGTGAGCGGCGCCACGGATGTAGGTTCTCGGGTTTCGTGACACGTTCTCAATTTCGTGTCCCTCGCGTGTCACGGCTCTCAGATACGTGTCGCGAAGCGCAGGCTGGACTCATGGCAGCACAGTCGCTGTTGGACACTGAGTTGAGGTACCTCGCGGAGGATGAAACCTCAGTCACCACTTCGGTGCGCTCTGTCGATAAGGATCGGCTCTCGCACGCACTGCCGGTACGGACACCTCGCTCCTACGCAGGCCAACGGCACTACTCAGGCCTCTTCTGGTCAGCCACGACTCGCGGACACGTTCCCTATGAGAGTCGGCTCGAGCTGGACCGCCTCTGGTTGGCAGACTTCGATCCGGAGATCGTCTGGATCGCAGCGCAGCCGATGTGGTTGCGCGGTCGCGACGGCAACACTCTTCGCCGGCACGCCCCTGACTTCCTACTCCTCGGCGCCGGCGGTGGCGTGACGGTGGTCGATGTGAAGCCGGCCCCTTTTCGCGGCACGACCCCAGGTGGCTGCGGTGTTCACGTGGACGAGCGGCATCTGCGCTGCGCGCGGCTGGCGCTACGAAGTCTGGAGCGGTGGCGACCCCATTCACCTTGCCAACATCCGGGCATTAGCATCGGCGCGGCGGGTTCCGCTGTTCACGGGCCCTGGCTCGGCGACAGAGCCGGTCGACGCGCGCCTCGAAGCCAGATATCGGGCCTGGACAGGCGAAGTTGCGGTCGACATGAAGATGCCGCTCAGCAGCCAGGCTCTCGGCCGCTGCAAGTCGGAGGAGGCAAGCCCGTGAACGGCGTCGTCAGTCTCGAAGTGGGAGCGAAGGTCTGGTTCGAAGGCGAGATCTGGACCGTGACTGAACTTGGCGCCCGCGCCAGCCAGCTCATGAAGAGAAGCCAGCTGCGCACCGTCAGCACCACCTTGCTGGCAAGCTCTGCGAAAATCATCGACGAGGTCCCGCCACAGGTCAGCGGTGGTGGGCAAGATCCGCCCAACGCGCTCCTGAGCAACTTGCCCCCGAGCCAACTTGTGAAACTCCAAAGACGCTCCGAACTCGTTCGCCCTCTGCTCGACCCAAGCCTAGACACTCCGATCACGCAGCGATTGGACGCAGTGGCAAGGTCCGAGGGCGTATCGGTCCGCACGCTGCGTCGCTGGATGAACGGGTCGGGAGGTTCCGCCGTGGCTGTTGCAGTCGCTCACGTGGGACCGCGGGCGAGAAATGTCCGAGCACGAGAGGATCGCCCATGAGCTCGGCATTCGCGTCTACTTCTGCGACCCTCGCTCGCCCTGGCAGCGCGGCTCGAACGAAAACACCAACCGGCTCCTGCGCCAGTACCTCCCAAAGCAGGCGGACTTCTCTCACTTGACACAGGCCGAGCTTGACGTCATCGCAGGAAAGAACAACGGCCGGCCTCGGCGTGTCCTGGGATGGAAGACCAGCCAGGAACTCCTCGCAACAGCGCCCAGCCAATCCTTCCTCAACTGATGAAGTGATTCTCAACGGGTCCACCCTGAGACGGATACCCCGCAACTCGGGTCCGTCTCGGGGTGGATGCGCCCCTGCCTCTCTGCTGACTGAATTACTGTCATGATCTCCCGTGCCGCTCGCCTCTCACCACGCCTCAACATTGCCGGGGTGGCTGCTGTTGGCTTACTTGCCGTCCTGGCGCTACTCCTCGTACGAGGAATGACCTACCGCGGCACCGTCGCGTGGTCCAACCAACTGCCAGGACCGGTGCAGAGCTTCTTCTCGTCGGTCTCGGATTACGGAATTCTTGGCCTGATCGCTCTCTTCGCCGTAGCTGCTCTGAGTGCGCGCAAAAGAGGAATGACGCACCTAGCGCGAGGTGTCGCCGCAGGGTTCGGGGTCATAGCGGCCTACGTGTCCAGCGAAGTCATCAAGGTCCTGTTCAGCGAACTAAGGCCTTGCTACAACTTCACCGTCACCACGATCGCGGCGTGCCCCGAGGCAACCGATTGGTCCTGGCCCAGCAACCACGCCACGATCTCTGTCGCCATCGCCCTTGCCGTGCTGGCCATGAATCCACGCCTTGGCATCCTCGCCCTGCCCCTCGCGGGACTTATCGGATTCAGCCGCGTTGCTGTGGGCGTGCACTACTTCCATGACGTGCTGGCCGGGGCGTTGCTTGCCACCATAGCGGTCATCGTAATCACCAAAGTGGGGACACCACCTATCGCACGGCTGCTGAAATGGTGCCGGCGGTTTCCGCTTCTCGATCGCCTTATTGCTGCGAGCCCAGACCAGTACCGCCCCCGTCCTCCCCGGCATATTCGACTCGACTCCGCGCGCACCGCGTAGGGCCGGGCGAAGCGTCTGCTGCCGTGACTCCCCAGTGCACGATACCTACAGGCGAATCACGTGTGCGCCGATGCGTTGACAGATTGAGACCGCCACCGTTTTCGGCGCACACGCGCCCGCAGTATCCAGGCGTCGTGACACTGCCGGTTGCATCGACCGATTGAACCCAAGCAGTTCCGGTCACGGAAATTCGTGCACGCCCTGAACCGTCATCACCTCATCGGATCGATGGG
>CAZHSL010000440.1:0-2791 GCA_964535185.1 uncultured Corynebacterium sp. | reverse complement strand
GGCTGCGCACGAACCCCTCGACGAACAGGTAGAACAGGCCCGGCAGGGACAGGCGTGCGAGATGGTCCCGGGCCGAGCCGCGCGCGGCGACCACCACGCCGTCGAAGGGCGCGAGCACAGGCCGGCCGAAGGAGGGGAACTCGCCGGGACGGCGCATCGGCGGCCACAGCGCATCCATCGCGCGCGGCGGCGCGCCCTCCGGCTCGTGCGTGATGTCCAGAGCGAAGGTCTGGGCGAGGCTGTGCATGGGCGAGGGCACCTTCGTGGCGGGGGAGTTCAGGCCCCGCCACCGCCCCGCCACCGGCGGGGCGATCAGCACCGCCTCCCGCTCCTGCCGGGGCCGCTGCAGGATGCCGCGCAGGAGCTGCCCGCCCACACCCAGCACCAGCAGGGCCACGCCCAGCAGGTACAGCGGCCCGATCCCGGGGCTGAACGAGACGGTCACGACGACCAGCGCCGCCCCGAGAGCCATCACCGGGCCGGCCAGACGCAGCAGCAGGCTCACGCGGAGCCCCGCTCCTGTGCGTCCTCGCCCATCTCCTCGATGTACGCCGCGAAGATCTCCGCGCGCAGCGCCTCCACGCTGGTCCTCAGCGCCTTGCGGTCCTTCCGCGTCGCGCCGGGAGCCTTCAGCAGCTGGGCGGCACGCTCGCAGGAGTCGAGGCGCTTCGCCCAGTCCTGAGCGCGGCGGACCTCCTCGTCGTCGTCAGCGGAGTCCCGGAGGTAGTCCACCTGCTCGCGGAGGATCTGCGTGGTGGTCAGCACGCCGTCGGGCGTGCTGGTGCTGGGCTTCTGCAGCTTCGAAGCCTGCTCCTTGACGCGCTCCCACACCTCGGGGTGCGCGGAGAGCCAGCGGGCACCGGCCGCCAGCAGCGGGAGCGCCCACTGCGCGGCCCTGATCGCCGAACCGGCTCGTCCGGAGCTCGGAACCAGCTTCTTCCCGGCCATGGGTGCTCCTTCGGATCGCGGGGTCGTGCGCAGCAGCGGCTGCCCTGTCGGCACGATATCGGACGCCCCGGCACGGCATTCGCCGGTGTCGGGACCGTTCACCTCACCAGCGGTTCGATCTCCTCCCACATCGGCTCGCTCATCTGCTCGCTGAACGTGCGGGTGAGGTGGTGGCTGTCGCGGAACACCGCGGTGCTGCCGATCACCGTCGGGCAGGTCTCGGCGTTGCAGAAGTACCGGGTGAAGTCCACGCCGTGCACGTCATCCCCGGCCTCGTCGATCGCCGCGTCCTCGGCCGCCATCAGGTTCTCGCGGAAGGCCTCCTCGCGGGGGATCGCGCAGGCGGAGGCGTCCTCGAGATGCATCGAGAGGCACTTGTCCGGGCTGCGGCGCTGGTAGGGCACGTCCCTCAGCACCGCCACCTGGGGTCCGTCGATCTCCTCGAGCGTGGCGGCGAGCCCCTCGTGCCACAGCGTGCTCGCGTCCGTCTCCGGGAACTCGAGGAGCCGGCCGGGGTTGTCGAACATCGCCAGCTGTCCGCGCCGATGTAGAGCTTGCCGAGGATGTACCGGTAGCTGTCCTGCCCCGGGAGGTCCGCGAGCCGGTCGCCCTGGGCGACCTGCAGGGTCAGCAGCGTGCCCGGCCAGCGCCGAGCGAGCTCCGCCTTGTCCTGCTCGGAGGGGACGCGGGTGACGATCGCGTCCTCCTCGTGGAAGAGCATGCACTGCGCGGCGGTGGCGAACTCGCCCTCGCGATGCGGCATCCGCGGCGTCACGCCGAGTGCGATGTCGATCGCGACCTCGTGGTTGGAGGAGCCGTCCACCTTCGCGAACAGGTCGCTGTGGGACTGCGAGATGCGGGTGTTGACCTCGATCAGCCACAGCTGGTCCTGCTCGCGGTCCCACATGAACTCGGAGTTGAAGCAGCCGTTGTCGTAGCCCACCCGGCGCAGGTATCGCTCGGTGAGATCGATCATCCGCTGCTGCACCTGCTCGGGCACGGAGCTGGCCGGGTAGTCCAGGCGCGAGAAGCTCGTGCCCGCCTCGTCCTTGTGCATGTCGAACACGCCGTGGACGTGGTACTCGCCGCGGAACATGGTGCCCTCGGGCGCCACCTGGGTGCCCTCCACGAACTGCTCGGCGAGGCAGGAGTTGCCGCCGGCGCCCTCGAGCTCGGGCGGCAGCTCCACCTCCTGCAGCACCGTGTTGAACGGATCGCCGATCTCGCCGATGTGCTCGCGGATCTCCTCGATCGCCTCGGCGAAGTCCGCGGCGTCCTCCACCTTGAACCCGAGGGCCGACGAATGCGCCTTGATCGGCTTCACCCAGAACGGGTACTCCAGGTCGATGCCCGCCAGTGCGTCCTCGTCGAACGGGTCGAAGATCGCGAAGCCGGGCACACACTCGGCACCGAGGCCCGCTGCTCGAGCCGGCTCCATCCCTTGTGCTCGCTCTTCAACAGGCTGGGCAGCGAGGGGGCGGGCAGACCGTGCTCCTCGGCGAGCAGAGCCGTCATCACGCTCACCGGGAAGTCCCAGTGCGCGATGATCGCGTCGATGCTGCCGTCGAAGGCATCCAGCTGCGCCCGGGCATCTGCCATGAGCTGTTCGAAATCCAGGTCCGTCGTGTTCACCAGCGTCTCGTAGTCCAGGATCCCGTGGAAGGCGTAGTCCTCGGCGCGACGCACCGTCTCGAGCTCGCGACGCTGCACGTCCGTCAGCCCCAGGACGAAGATGTTCTTCGTGCTCATCGTGCGTTCTCCTCACGTGCCGGGTCGCCCGCCTCGCGGCGGACCGGATCAGGAGCGTCGCACGGGGTGCTCGGCGTGGCGCAAGCATCGGCCG
>CAZHSL010000439.1:0-2800 GCA_964535185.1 uncultured Corynebacterium sp. | reverse complement strand
GGACGGACTGAGGCGACTTTCCGAGAAGGGCCCGCGGGACGACCGGGTCATCCACTCCTCGTGTGGTGCCGACAGCGCTCTGAGAGGAACATAGAACGTTCTAGTATCTGAGAGCAGCAGCGGCCCGGCATCGCCACCATCCTGCGGGACAGGTGGATGCTGAGGATCCTGCTGATCGGCGCCGGCGAGGCCATGACGCAGCAGCTCACCGGCATCAACTCGATCATGCATGTCGGCCAGGTCGTGCTCATCGAGTCCGGCGTCGAGGCGAACGCCGCGCTGATCGCGAACGTGGCCCCCGGTGCCCGACGGCGGAGCGACTGAGCCCGGTCAGTCCGCGAGGACCCGCCATTGGATGGTGGGGCGCCCGTCGACCCGCCAGGGCGACTCTCCCGCCGGCAGCACCGGCCACCCCGGAGGGCTGTCCTGCCACGGCTCCTGTCGCCCGTAGACCGTGAGGTCCAGGAGCCCGTAGCTCCAGTCCGCGACCTCGGTGCCGCGGCCCGTCGTCCAATAGGTCTCGAACACCCGCCCGTCGTCATCGCGCAGGAAGCAGGCGAAGAAGCCGAACTCCCGCCCCGCGACGACCTCGGAATCGCGCGCCGACCACCACGGAAGCCGGTAGCCGAGCCAATCGGCATAGGGCCGGCTCTCCTCGTAGGTCCCCTCCGTGAAGATGGCGAGAGTGACGTCTCGCGCGTTGAGGTACTCCGGCACCTGCATCTGTGCGGCGGAGAAGGTGCACCCCTCGCACTGCCCGTCGGCCGAGTGGCCGTCATGCCACATGTGGAAGTAGCTCACGAGCAGGCGGCGGCCCTCGAAGGCGTCGAGGAACGGCACCTCGCCGTCCGCCCCGACGATGGTGGCCGACGAGGGCACCTCGACCATGGGCAGCCGACGCCGCGCGGCCGCGAGGGCGTCTCCCTCGCGGGTGTGCGCCTTCTCGCGCACGAGGAGCTGGTCCAGCTCGCGCTGCCACGACTCCCGGTCGGTGACCGGAGGGGCCGGCGAGGACGGGACCGGGGTGACGGGCAGGCGTCGGCTCATGATGCCCGTGCCTCGAGGAAGTCGCGGATCGCCGCGACCTGCGTCTCGTCCGGCACGCCATGCCACTCGCCGGCGAGCTCACGGACCGTGCAGTCCGTCATGGTCTCGGCGAGGGCATTCGCCCACTCGATCATCTGCGGGACCGTGCTGTCGCTGACCATGATCAAGGTGGGCGTGGCCACGCCTGCGAAGTGCTTCGCGTCGCGGCCCGGGAGGAACTCCATCTCGTGGAGCATCGTCGGGGCGTCGGCGAGGTGCTGGTCGGTGGTGGGGAGCTGCTCGAGCACCTCGGCGGGCACCCCCACGACATCGGTGAGGTAGTAGTCGCGTGCCGCGCGGTGATCCTGGACCATGAGCTCGCGCATCCGGGCACCTTCGGCCGCCAGAGCGCCCGGCTCGTGCAGCGGGGGCTCGAGCAGGACCAGGCGCCGGATCGGTGCACCCGCCTGCGCGGCGAGGAGCGCGAGGATCGCCCCGGAGGAGAAGCCGTAGACGTCGACGGGGCCGCCGGTGCGCTCCGCGAGCGCGGTGATGTCGTCGATCTCCTGCTGCACTGCGTAGTCGTCGATCGTCGTTCCCGGGGGCAGGGTGCTCTGGCCGTTTCCTCGCCGGTCGTAGGTCGTGACGGTGAAGTGCTCGGCGAGGGCTGCGGGAAGGGTCTGCTGCGGATCCGTGGTGCGCGAGGAGCTGACCGGGGACACCATCACCAGCGGGGGCCCCTCGCCCTGCGTGGTCGAGGCGATGGTCGCGCCATCGGTGGAGGTGAGCTGCTGGGTGGTGGACGTCACTGTCATCATGGTCGCTATGTTAAACATAGATAGCAGTATGCGGTCAATAGGTTTCGGTAGGATTGCGGGTATGCCGATTCGCAAGAGCTATGCCGAGCACGGGGATGCGTGCGCCACCACGCACGGCATCGAGCTCATCGGCGATGTGTGGACCTACCCGGTGGTGCGGGAGATGTTCCTGGGGCCCAAGCGCTTCGGTGAGCTGGCAGCCCTGCTGCACGGGATCACCCCGGCAGTCCTCACCGCCCGCCTGCGCGAGCTGGAGGCGAAGGGGATCGTCACCCCCACCACCTTCCCGCCTCCGGCCCTGGGCAAGGGCTACGAGCTGACACCGTGGGGGCATGCGCTGGAGGGCCCCCTGGAGGGCATAGCCCACTGGGCCCATGGGTCTCCCAGCTGGTCCGCGGAGGGCGGGCTGACCCCCGACGCCGCGGTCCTGGCGATGAAGGCCATGTCCCGCGGCGTCGAGCATCGGGCCGAGGAGCCGCTGACGGTGCAGCTGCTGCTCTCCGACGGGCGCTGTGCCGCTCCCGTGACCTACACCTACGCGCTGACCTGGGACGAGGCAGGGATCGTCGCCGCCCGGGGGGAATATCCCGAGGCGGCGGCCACGGTGAGGGTCGACTCCACCGCGTGGGCCCGGACGCTCTTCGGCGGCGCCGAGCTGCCCGGGGGAGCGGTCACCGGTTCACGCGAGGTGGTCGACGCACTCATCGCGCGGTACTCGGCCGGACGGGCCTGAGAGGACGCTGCACAGGGTCGGAGGCTTGGGGGCCTGGGAGGCGGTGTGCCCGGGGCCGCTCGGGCGAGCCTCGCCGCGGTGGGCTGCGGCCCGGCAGCCTGCGCCCCGACGGTCTACGCCCCGACGGGCTGCGACCCGCCCCCGGCCACCACGTCGGCCGGCGTCGGCGCCGGGATCTCGGCGTCGAAGGGGATCATCGGCCGGTCGATGCGGGAGTGGCCCA
>CAZHSL010000438.1:0-2805 GCA_964535185.1 uncultured Corynebacterium sp. | reverse complement strand
TCGGCGAAGTGGCCGTAGAGGTGGCGGCTGATGGTCGCACCGGGCAGGTCGAGGTTGACGACCACGCGGGCGGGGCCGTCGGTGCGTCCGGCCGACGGGCCGGCCCCCGCCGGGCGGGAGCCGGTGGTCGTCGGGGTCAGGGCGGAGACCAGGTCGGAGGTCAGGGTGTGATCGGGCAGCGTCATGTGCGGTCCTCGTAATCGTGGGTGTCGGGCACGGGTCAGGCGGTGCGGGTCAGGCGGACCATGGTCCAGGAGATCGCGGGCAGCTCGCCGGCGAGCGCCCCGCCCTCGAGGGTGATCGAGGAGTTCGGCCGCGGGACGACGGTGTCGGGCGCGTCGGCGCTGTTGGCGGCGTAGGGGTCCTCGTGGTGGAGGGTCACCGCCTCGACCAGTTCGAGGTCGCCGAAGGAGGCGAGGTCCGCATCGAGCGCGAGCTCGTCGGCATTGCCGCGGTTGACCACGAAGACGCTCAGCGCTCCGTCCTGCTCGTCCCAGGTGGCGACGGCGTCGGCCGCGGAGCTGGTGCCGAAGCGGGCGTTGTCGAAGGTGGGGGCGTCCAGACGCACATCGAGCACCTCGCCGCGGGCGTGCTGGGAGGTCAGCGCGAAGGGGTGGAAGGTGGTCTGCTTCCAGCTGGTGCCGCCGGGCTCGGTCATGATCGGGGCGATCACGTTGACCAGCTGGGCGAGGGAGGCGGAGGCGACGCGATCGCTGTGCCGCAGCAGCGAGATGAGCAGGTTGCCGAACACCACCGCGTCCATCGCGTTGTAGGTGTCCTCCAGCAGCACCGGCGCGACGGGCCAGTCGTCGCCGCTGGGCGGGCGGGACTCGGCGCGGTGCTGGTACCAGACGTTCCACTCGTCGAAGCTGATCATGATGCGCTTGTCCCGCTTGAGCTTCGCGCGCACGTGGTCGGCGGTGGCCACGACGGACTCGATGAAGTGGTCCATGTCGTCGGCCGAGGCGAGGAAGGAGGCCTGATCGCCGTCCCGCTCCGCGTAGTACGCATGGGCGGAGATCATGTCCACGTGGTCGTAGGCCTCGGTGAGGACCGTGTTCTCCCAGGCGCCGAAGGTCTCCATCTGCGAGTTCGAGGAGCCGCAGGCGATGAGCTCGAGGTCCGGGTCCTCCTGCCGCATGGCACGAGCCGTCTCGGTGGCCAGGCGCGCGTACTCCTCGGCGGTCTTGTGGCCGGTCTGCCAGGGGCCGTCCATCTCGTTGCCCAGGCACCACATGCGGATGCCGTGGGGCTCGGGGCTGCCGTTCGCGGCGCGCTGGTCGGACAGCGCGATGCCCTGCGGGGCGTTGGCGTACTGGAGCACGTCCAGCGCCTCCTCGACACCGCGGGTGCCGAGGTTGATCGCGTACATCGGCTCGACCTCGGCCTTCTTCGCCCAGGCCATGAACTCGTCCAGACCCACGGTGTTCGGGTCGGTGGAGTGCCAGGCGAGGTCGTGGCGGGCCGGACGCTCCTCCACCGGGCCCACGCCGTCCTCCCAGCGGTAGCCGGAGACGAAGTTGCCGCCCGGGTAGCGCACGGAGCTCACGCCGAGCTCGCGGGTGAGCTCGAGGACGTCCTTGCGGAAGCCGTCCTCATCGGCCGACGGGTGGTCCGGCTCGTAGATGCCGGTGTAGACGCACCGGCCCAGGTGCTCGACGAAGGCGCCGAAGGTGCGGCGACGCACGGGGGCGACGCGGAAGGCGGGATCAAGGGTGAGGGTGACCTGCGGTGACATCGAGTTCAAGCCTTTCAGCGGCACTGGTGGAGGGCGATGGCGGCGTTGCCTCCGGGCTCCTGCACCGGCCTGCGGCCGAGCCCGATTTGCAACGTTGTATTTACTCTTCCACGCCCCTCCGCGAAGGTCAAGCCTGCAGACCCGGAGAAAGATGCTCCGCCGCACCCCGGAGCCGATGCGATAATCCGTCCATGACCACACAGCCCCCTCGCCGCCGGCGACCGCCCGGCCTGCGTGACGTCGCCGAGCTCGCGGGGGTCTCGATGAAGACGGTCTCCAACGTGGTCCACGGCTACGCACGGGTGCGGCCGGAGACCCGCGCACGGGTGCAGGAGGCGATCGCGACCACCGGCTATCGACCCCAGCTGGCGGCGCAGCAGCTGCGCACCGGCGCCAGCGGGATCGTCACCCTGGCGCTGCCCTCCCTGACGTTCAGCTACTTCTCCGACATCGCACAGCACTTCATCGACCAGGCCCAGGAGCGCGAACGCACAGTGGTGCTGCACAGCACCTCCGCCGGTCGCGAGCAAGAGGTGGAGGTACTGGAGGGCTTCAAGCGCCGACTGGGCGACGGGGTGATCTTCAATCCCCTGCTGCTCGAGGAGCAGTACTTCCACCAGATGGACGAGCTTCCCCAGCCCACCATGCTGATCGGAGAGCACATCCCGGATCGGAACCTGCCGTCCGGCTCCGATTACGTGCGGGTCGACAACACCCGGGCCACCTCCGACGCGACCGACCACCTGTTGGAGACGGGACGGCGGAACTTCGCCTTCGTGGGCGCCCTACCCACCGACGACCCCACACGGCACCCTCACGGCTCGGCTCCCCTGCGGATCGACGGCTTCCGCCAGGCGCTGGCCCGTCACGGCCTCAACCCTGACCGCGCCCCGCTTCAGAAGGTCGAGAACTGGCATCGCCACGACGGCCGCAGCGCCGCACATGTGCTGCTCGACGAGCACCCGGACATCGACGCCATCGTGTGCGCCAAGGACGAGCTCGCCCTGGGCGTGCTGGCCGGGCTGCGGGAGCTCGGCAGGCGCGTGCCCCAAGACGTCGGGGTGGTG
>CAZHSL010000437.1:0-2806 GCA_964535185.1 uncultured Corynebacterium sp. | reverse complement strand
CCCTCTCCCCCGAATCAGCGCTCTGACCTGCAGTAACGTGTATCTCTGCAGGTCACGGCGTTGTCGGCGGATGGCAGTCGGCGGGTGCGCCTGTGCCCCGGGTGCGGCACACTCCTGCTATGCGCAAGGACGCCCGGGACGTCGCCCCCGAGATCGCCGACAGGCTCCGCGGTGCACGACTGCGCGGCGGGGATCTTCGCGGTCTGGAGATCCGTGACTGCCTGGTCGACGATCTGCGGATCGTCGACAGCCTCGGCGCGTCGGTGAGCGTCAGCGGTGCGCTCGCGAGCGTCGTGGTCGAGGGCGTCGACGTGACCGAGCACGTGCGTGACGTGCTCGATGAGCGCCACCCGGGCCGGCGAGAGGCCCGTGACGCCATGACGCCGGAGGAGTTCAGGCGTGCGTGGGAGATCATCCAGATGCGCTGGAGCGCGCTCCTGGAGACCGTGCGGGAGGGACCGGCCGATCGTGCCCGGGCGTCGGTCGACGGTGAATGGTCCCTCGTCGAGACGCTCCGGCACCTGCGCTTCGCGGCCGATGCATGGCTCGGCACGGCGGTGCTCGCCGAGCCCGCAGCTCACCACCGCTGGGGGCTCCCTGCGGACGGCACCCCGCAGGAGTTCGCGGACCGACTGGGCCTCGAGCTCACGGCGGAGCCCGGGCTCGACGAGGTCCTCGAGGTGCGCGCATCACGCCTTGCGACGTTCCGGAGTGAGCTGGACGCCCTCACCGAGGACGAGCTGGACCGCGTCTGCGCGGGCACCCCCGGGCCGGGATACCCCGAGCGCGAGTATCTCGTGCGCGACTGTCTCCGGGTGGTGCTCACCGAGGAGGTCGAGCACCTGCGCTATGCGCTCCGGGATCTCTCCGTTCTCGCCGAGCGCGGCGCTCACGGACAGGGCGGCCCGAGCTCGCCGCGGTGACCGGGCCGGGCTGAGTGCGTCTCACCGCGCTCGCTGTCGGGGACGCGACGCGCCGACCGATTCCCCCGATCCCGTTCGCCGGCGGACCGTATCGGAGGAAGGGGCGGGCGTGCCGCACCCGGCCACGTGAGCCGCGGGGCACCTCGCACCGCTCAGGCCGCGCCGGGCAGGCGCCCGGTGTCGCCGCCGCTCCCCCGGCCGGCCAGCACGAAGAACGTCGCCGAGATCAGGCAGCCCATGACCATCGCGATCGCCATCGGCAGCGAGGAGTGCGTGCCGGCGAGGCCCACCAGCGGCGCGGCGACGGAGGCCGAGAAGGAGAAGCCCAGGCCCAGCATCGCCGAGCCCGTGCCCGCGAACTCCCTGGCCTGGTCCGAGGCGAGTGCGCCGCCGTTGCCGAAGATCATGCCCTGCGGTGCGACGGTGAAGAAGAAGGCCGGCAGCACGATCCATGCCGGGGTGTCCAGGAACAGGCTGCCGATGAGCAGCGAGAAGCTCGCCAGCGACACCACGATCAGGCCCACGCGGATCAGCTTCCGGGGATGGATGGTGCGGGTCAGCCGCGCCGAGAGCAGCGACATCGACATCATGCCCATCGAGTTGATCGCGAAGCTCACCGAGTACTCGGTCGAGGTGAAGCCCAGCATCTCCTGGACCACGAAGGAGGAGGCGGAGACGTACGCCATCAGCGCGAACGCGGAGAAGGCGTTGACCAGCATGTAGGCGACGAAGATGCGCCGGCGCAGCAGGGAGCGGACGTTCCGCAGGAAGGTGCGGAAGCCGCCCGAGTGCCGGCGCGAGGCCGGCAGCGACTCCGGGATCAGGAAGAGCACCCCCAGCAGCGAGATCAGCGACATCGCGGCGATGACCAGGAAGATCTCGCGCCACTGGCCGAACACCAGGATGATGCCGCCCAGCAGCGGGGCCACGATCGGGGCGACGCCGCCCACGCCCTGCATGACGTTCATGATCCGGAACAGCTCCGGGCCGTCGGTCATGTCGATCAGCACCGCACGCCCCAGCACCATCCCGAAGCCCCCACCGATCCCCTGCAGCACGCGCAGCACCAGCAGGACGTCCACGCTCGGCGCGAGCGCGCAGCCGACGGAGGCGAGCAGGCACAGGATGATGCCGAACAGCAGCGGAGGGCGGCGTCCCATCCGGTCCGAGAGCGGACCGGCGACCACCTGGCCGCTCGCGGTGCCCAGGAAGAAGGCGGTGATCGTCAGCTGCATCCGGGACGCGGTGCTGGAGAGCTCCGCTGCGACGTCCGGGAACGCCGGGATGTACATGTCGGTGGCCAGCGGGCCGATCGCGCTGAGCGTGGTGAGCACGACGATCACGATCGCGGTGACCTTGCCGCGGGTGCGGCTCAGCGCCTCCTCGTCCGGCAGGTGGGCGAGATCGTGGTCCGCCTCGTCCTCGAGGACCGGGAGCGCACCCGTGATCGTCGGTATCGATCCGGTGATGGTGGGGATGCCCCCGGTGACCGTGGGCATCGATCCAGTCGTGGGGCTCGGCTCCTCGTGCGGGGCGTCGTCGGCGCGGGACACTGCAGGCCTTCCTGGAGGCGCGGGACGGGGCGGGCATGCGTCGAGCCGTGCGGACCCCACAGGGATCACGCCCGGCTCGAAGCGGTCATCCTACGTTCCCGCCCCCGCGCCCGAGAACACGGACCACCCTGCGGGACGGCCGGAGCTCAGGAGTCCCGCTGCGCCGCGGCGAGCTGCTGCTGGTAGGTGGGGTCGGTGCGCTTCAGCCGACGGATCACGGCCGAGGTCACCGGGATCATCGCGTACTGGACCACGACCTTGTAGACGAAGCCCAAGATCGTGTACTCGGCCCACTGCTCGAGGGTGGTGATGCCGATCGCGACCGAGGCG
>CAZHSL010000436.1:0-2808 GCA_964535185.1 uncultured Corynebacterium sp. | reverse complement strand
CGGCCGCAGCCGCACCACTGGCCGTCGGGGACCGCGGTGACGTGCGCGATCTCACCGGCGAACCCGGCGCTGCCACGCACCAGCTGCCCGTCGAGGACGACGGCACCGCCCAGGCCGGTCCCGACGGTCACCATGAGCATGTGCGCGGCCCGGGTCGCCGCACCGAAGCGGTACTCGGCCCAGCCGGCCGCGTTCGCATCGTTCTCGACGACGACCGGCAGGCCGGTGAGGCGCTCGAGCTCGTCGGCGAGAGGGTGCTGCCGCCATGCGAGGTTCGCCGCGAAGTTCACGGTGCGCCGGTCCGCCCCCACGAACCCGGCGGCGCCGACGCCGACCCCGACCACGCTGTGATCGGACCGCAGCTCGGCCACGGCATCGGCGACCGCGGCCTCGATCAGGGCGGCGTCGGTCGCAGGCGTGCTGCGGGTGGTCGCGGCGATGATCTCGCCCGACTCGTCCACCACCCCGGCCGCGATCTTGGTCCCGCCGATGTCCACTCCGATGGAGAGCATGCCGCTCCTGTCCGTTCCGGTCCTCGCGCCGGCGAGGACGGGCTTCGCGAGGGGCGTGCGCCCACCTGCCTGTCGTGCTCCATAGTATGCGTCGCCTGCCGTAAGCTTGCGCTGACCCCACCAGCGCTTCCGGGCAGGCGTCGGCTGCGCCCGCCTCGCGCCCCCTGACCGGATCGAAGGAGATTCGATGAAGCAGTACACCTCGCCCCCGCAGCACGAGAGCCGTCCTGACGAGAATGCGACGGACCTGCTGCTAGGGAGGCTCCGCACGAACCCCTCGGTGCCGATCTACGAGATCGCGCAGGGCGACGGCACCTACCGGCCCGTGAGCACCGCCGACTTCATCGACGAGGTCAAGCAGATCGCGAAGGGCCTGATCGCCGCGGGGATCGAGCCGGGCGACGGGATCGGCATCCTGTCCCGGACGCGGTACGAGTGGGCGCTCGCGGACTGGGCCGTGTGGTGGTCCGGGGGCATCAGCATCCCGATCTACGAGACCTCCTCCCCCAGCCAGATCCAGTGGATCGCCGCGGACTCCGCCGCGAAGTACGTGCTGGTCGAGTCGACCCGGCACAAGGAGGATGTCGAGTCCGTGCGCGGCGAGCTGCCGGAGCTCGAGCACATCGGCGTGCTCGAGGACGGCATCCTCGAGGCGCTCAAGGCCCGCGGGGCCGAGGTCAGCGACGAGGACCTCGAGGCCCGCCGCACCTCCCGCCGCCTCGACGACATCGCCACCATCATCTACACCTCCGGGACCACCGGCCGCCCCAAGGGCGCTGAGCTCACCCACGGCAACTTCGTGGACACCAGCCGCAGCGCCGTGAACCTGCTCGGCCAGCAGGTGCTGCCCCCCGGCTCCCGGCTGCTGATGTTCCTGCCGCTGGCGCACGTGTTCGCGCGCCTGATCACCGTCCTGGCCGCCTCCTGGCCGGTGACCACGGCGTTCACCCCGGACACGAAGAACCTCCTGGACGACCTCGCCGCGTTCAAGCCGACCTTCCTTCTGGCGGTGCCGCGGGTCTTCGAGAAGGTCTACAACGGGTCCGAGGCCAAGGCGATCGCCGGGGGCAAGGGCAAGATCTTCGCCGCCGCCTCACAGGCCGCGATCGACTACTCCATGGCGCTGTCGGCCGGGAAGGTCCCGTTCACGCTCAAGGCCAAGCACGCCGTGTTCGACAAGCTGGTCTACGGCAAGCTGCGCGAGGCCATGGGCGGCCAGGTCCAGTGGGCGGTCTCCGGCGGCGCACCGCTGGGCGCCCGGCTCTCGCACTTCTTCCGCGGCATCGGGGTGACGATCCTCGAGGGCTACGGCCTCACCGAGACGACGGCACCGATCAGCGTGAACCTCCCGTGGGACGTGCGCCCGGGCACCGTCGGGCCGCCGCTTCCCGGCAGCAGCGTCGCGATCGACGAGAACGGCGAGATCCTGGTCAAGGGCGTGATGGTCTTCAAGGGCTACCACAACAACCCCGACGCCACCGCCGAGTCGATGACCGACGGCTGGTTCCGCACCGGCGACCTGGGGGCCCTGGACGACGAGGGCAACCTCACCATCACGGGCCGCTCCAAGGAGGTGATCGTCACCGCGGGCGGGAAGAACATCTCCCCGGCCCAGCTCGAGGACCAGCTGCGCGCCCATCCGCTGGTCAGCCAGTGCGTGGTGATCGGCGACCAGAAGCCCTTCGTCTCGGCCATCCTCACCCTGGACGCAGAGATGCTCGGCACCTGGCTGGCGAACAACTCGCTGCCCGAGATGTCCGTCGCCGAGGCCGCGCGGAACGAGACGATCCGCGCCGAGCTGCAGACGGTCGTGGACAGCGCCAACCAGTCCGTCTCCCGCGCCGAGTCGATCCGCGCCTTCGAGGTCATCGACTCGGACTTCACCGAGGAGAACGGCTACCTCACCCCTTCGCTGAAGCTGAAGCGCAACGTGGTGATCAAGGACCTCGCGCCGATCATCGAGAAGATCTACTCGGGCCAGAAGCCCGCGAGCTGACCCGACTCCTCCCCGACGACCCCGGCGGACCGACGGCCGCGCACCGCGCTCCCTCGGCTGTCGGGGTCGCGTCGTACGCTTCGACCATGTCCGCACGCCGCCAGCTGAGCTTCGACGATCTCGGCACCCCGCTCGCGGAGGCGACCCTGGTGGTGGTGGACCTGGAGACCACCGGGACGGATCCCGCGGCGGACGCGATCACCGAGATCGGTGCGGTGAAGGTGCGAGGCGGGGAGGTGCTCGGCGAGTTCCGCACCTTCGTCGATCCGGAGCGTCCGATCCCCGCCTACATCGCGGCGC
>CAZHSL010000435.1:0-2809 GCA_964535185.1 uncultured Corynebacterium sp. | reverse complement strand
AGCTCGCCCATGTTGTTGGTGCCGTGGGGCCAGCCGCCCGCGCGCCAGGTGTCCTCGTCGATGTACCAGGCCCAGCCGGCCGGCCCGGGATTGCCGAGGGCGGAGCCGTCGGCGGCTGCAGTGATGCTCATGGGCTCAATGCTTCCACAGCGAACGGAGTGGTCCGGTCAGGGCCCGGCGTGGCCCGGTCAGACCCACCGGGCCACGGTCATCCCCGCGGTGGTCGGCGGCCGTCCCATCGTGGCCATCGCCTCGGGCAGCTGCTCGGCATCGATCACGCGGCCGACGGTCCCGGCGAGATCGAGGCGCCCGGCGGCGACATCGTCCAGCAGCTCGGCGTACTCGGCGACCGCGAGGCCGTGGCTGCCGAGGACCTGCAGCTCCTGGGCGATCACGCGGCCGATCGGCAGCGACGGGTCCGCGTCCTCCCCCAGCAGCAGACCCACCTGGACGTGCCGGCCGCGCGGGCGCAGCGACTCGATCGCGGCGCGGGCGGTCGCGGCGGAACCCAGCGCGTCGAGGCTGACGTGCGCGCCCCCACCGGTCCGCTCCCGCACCTGCGCGGCGATGTCGGGGCCGGAGGGCAGGGCGGTCGCGCCGAGGGCCTCGGCGGCGCCGAGCGCGGCCGGGGAGACATCGACCGCGCACACCTCGGCGCCGGCGGCGAGCGCGATCATCACGCAGGCCAGGCCCAGCCCGCCGCAGCCGAAGACGACCACGCTCTCGCCGGGCCGGACCGCGGCCTGCGCCCGCACCGCGTGGTGGGCGGTGCCCACCCGGCAGCCGAGCCCGGCGGCGAGGGTCATGTCGATCCCGTCCGGGAGGGCGACCAGGTTGTGATCGGCCTCGACCACCACCACGCGCTCCGCCCAGGCGCCGGGCAGATCGAAGCCCGGCTGGCGCTGCTGCGGGCACACCTGCGGGGCACCGTCGCGGCACTGCGCGCAGCGGCCGCAGGCGAGGATGAACGGGGCGGTGACCCGGTCCCCCACGGCGAAGCCGGCCACCTCCTCCCCCACCTCGGCGACCACCCCCGCGAACTCGTGGCCGGGGATGTGCGGCAGCTGCACGGAGTCGTCGTGCCCCTGCCAGGCGTGCCAGTCGCTGCGGCACACCCCGGTGGCGTGCACGGCGATCACCGCCCCGCGCGGCGGGCACGAGGGCTCGGGGACCTCGACCATCGCCGGCGCCGACCCGAAGGCGTCGAAGCGCACTGCTCGCATCGCCGGTTCCATCGCCGGTTCCTCAGACCAGTCGGCCGACGGGCTTCTCGTAGGTGGCGTACACCGCGTCGCGGGCGAAGCCGAGCGCGTCGTACAGCCGGGTCGCGCCGGTGAGGGACTCGGAGTCGACCTCGAGCTCGGCGCTCGCGTACCCGGCCTCCGCGGCGGCCGCGAGGGTGCGGGCGATGACGGCGCGGGCGAGTCCCCGGCCGCGCGCCTCGGGGCGGGTGCCCACCAGGGCGATGTGCAGCACGCCCGGCTTGTCCTCCGAGGTGATGACGTAGGCGAGCACGGTGCCCTCGCCGTCGAGCGCGATGCTGGAGAGCTCGCGGCGCGCGGTGTGCGAGGACCACCAGCGGTTCCAGCGCTCCGGGGAGACGGGCGCCGAGCCCCAGTGATCGGCGAAGGCGGCGAGGTGGGCGAGGCGGGTCGCCTCGGCGTGCTCGTCGGCCGGGGCGATCACGCGCACCTGCTCGCGCTCGATGCTCGGCAGCGCGGCGCCGGGCAGCTCGCGGATCATCAGCAGCCAGCTGCGGGCCCGCCGGTAGCCGCGCTGCGCGAGCAGCGGGCGCACGTCGGCGCCGCCGGTGAGCGGGGCGTCCTCGGCCGCGTCCGGATCGGGGTCGCGGCCGCCGGCGGCGCGGAAGACCGCCTCGGTCTCCGCGGGGTGGCGCTCCGCGGCGAGCTGCGCCGCGCGCTGCTCGGCCCAGTCGAACAGCTCCCCGCCCACGCCCTGCCGACGGTGGGCGGGGTCGACGCCGCCCATCAGCTGGCAGCGCACCCGGCCGTCGCGGTCCAGGGAGGTGTGGACGTCGACGGCGACGAAGGCGATCACCGCCCCCTCGTCGCGGACGGCGAGGGTGTCCCGCTCCAGGTCCAGCCCCGGCATGGTCAGCCATTCTCGGATGCTGGGCTCCTCGGCGGGCTCTCCGGTCTCGTCGGCCGCATCGATGCGGTTCAGCAGCGCGGTGAGGGCGGGGACGTCGTCGAGGGTGAGCGGTGAGCGGGTCGTGGGCAGGTCGGTCGGTGCGGTGTCTGTGGAGGTCACGTGTCGAGTGTAGGGAGGCGGTAGACGCTGATGTGGCTGCGCGACGACGCCGTGAACTCCGCACCGTCCCAGTCCGCAGAGCGGCTCTCGAGCCCGAACCCCGCCAGCTGCGCCATGAGGTCGAGCTCGGAGGGCCAGACGTACCGCTGCGGGGTGCGGGCGATCGTGGCCTCGTGCGCGCCGTCCACCGGCTCCTCGAAGCGCAGGTGATGGGAGACGAGGATCTGGCGGAGCGTGTCGTAGGTGTCCACCAGCAGGTATCCGGGGTCGGAGGCCTCGACGGTGCCGTCGTGCCCGGGCGGGAGGGAGCGCAGCTGCGGCACCATCAGCTCGATCACGAAGCAGCCGCCGGGGGCGAGGTGCCGGGCGGCATTGCGGAAGCACTCGACCTGCTCCTCCTGGGTGAGCAGGTTCCCGATCGTGTTGAACACGAGGTAGACGAGGGCGAATCCCTCACCGGCCCGGGCCGTGGCCATGTCGCCGAGCGTGACGGGGATCCGCTCGGGTCCGGCCTTCTCGCGCAGGCGGGCGAGCATCG
>CAZHSL010000434.1:0-2812 GCA_964535185.1 uncultured Corynebacterium sp. | reverse complement strand
ACCCTCTCGGGCGGCTTCCGCATGCCCGATTCCTCCAAGGAGCCACGATGTCCTCTTCCATGCCTCCGCCGCACGGCGGATCCCCCCAGCAGCCCGGCGCCGGGGCGCAGCCTCCGGTTCAGGGCTCGCCGTATCCGCCCGCGCCGCAGGGCGGATGGCAGCCGCAGAACCCGCTGTCGCCGCACAGCGCCCCGGGATACGGGCCGCAGGCGCATGGATCGCCGAACCCGGGCCACGGCCCGGCACCGATGGCGCCGCAGTACGCGGCCGGCCCGTACGCAGGCGGTCCCGGTCCGTATGCATCGGCGCAGCAGCCGCCGAAGGACTTCGTCGTCGCATGGCTGCTGGCCATGTTCCTCGGTTTCCTCGGCGTGGACCGGTTCTACCGCGGGTTCATCGGTCTGGGCCTCCTCAAGCTGATCACCTGCGGCGGCGCCGGCATTTGGTCGCTCGTCGACCTGCTCATCATCGTGTTCACCGGTGGCCGGGACAGCTCCGGTCAGCAGCTCGCGGGCTACGAGAAGCACAAGAAGGTGGCGTTCATCGTCACGCCCATCGTCCTGGTGCTCGGCCTGTTCATGGGCATCCTCAACGGAGCCCTTGGCGGGAGCGACACGGCCGTGCCCGAGCCCGAGGAGGTCGTCGCCGCCGAGAAGGCCGCCGTCGAGGAGGAGGCCGATGCTCCGGCCCAGGAGCCCGCGGCCGAGGAAGAGCCTGTGCACGAGGGCCCGGCCGAGGAGACCGAGTTCGGGCTCGAGATCACCGAGGTGGAGCGCACGACCGAGATCGGCGACGAGTACTTCGGGTCCGAGGCTCAGGGCGAGTACGTTGTGGTGCACTACACCTTCACCAACAACTCCGGCGAGCCAATCGACCTCACGTCGAGCGAGATGATGCTCCTCGGCGCTGACGGTACCGAGTACGCGGAGACGAGTGACGGGGTGCTGGCGTACACCGACGAGTACGCCGTCTTCGAGACGGTCAACCCGGGCAACTCGTTCCAGGGAGTCGTGGTCTACGACGTCCCCGAGGGCACCGAGGTGTCCACTCTGTCCTACCAGGCGATGTTCTCCTTCGACGATCCCATCAGGGTCGCGCTTCCCTGACCGGCGGCGACGCACGAGGGCGGAAGCGGATGACCGCTCCCGCCCTTCGTCGACTCCGGCGCAGCGTCCGAGGTGTGCGGCCTCGATCCGCACAGCGAGGTTCGCGTCGCGACGGCCTCGCAGGATTGTCGGCCTTCATGACCCGGCATTCGCTGGGCTGACGATGGGCGGAATCCTCGACTGCAACACGATCGTGCTCTTCGCCTCCGCGGCGGTGTTCACACGTAAAACTCGGGACGCGATCACGTGTGGGACTAAATCCCACCCTGATAGTTTGTGATGGCACCAATGCTGGTCGGTGAATCCCTCGCAGCCAGTAATTTCCTGTAACCGAGGTCGCTATAGGCGGGAGGGAAGAGGTTGAACACGTCGGTGAGTACGCCTTCTCCGAGCCAGTCGAGCGCGTCGCCCAACTTGATCCTGATCACGCCGCTCAGTGCTGAGTTCAGGGAGAGCGTTTCGGGTGAGTGTTCTTCGTCGCGCCCCGGCATTGCTCGATTGGCGATCAGGAGGCCGTGTTGGGCATGAGGGCGCAGGTACACTGACGGGGTTGCGTAGCGGAGGTCAACGAGCCGATGGTCTTCGGAAATCTCATAACCGGGGACCGCGGTCGGCGAGAGGCGGCCCGTACTGAACATGTACACGTACGCGTAGGCGTCGTCCAGGCTTTCGGGCTGACTGGCCGCATCGGAGCGATCGCCAGTTTCTGCCGAAGGATCCTGAGTGCTTCCACTGACTGGCTTGGCCTGTGGCCCCTTAAATGGAGAGCGCCTGAGGTGGTACGCGTAAGCGCGGGCGTACCGGCCCAATGCGCCGGTCGCCTCGTACTCGGTCTTCTGTTCGTGACATGCAAACCAAAGAGCTATCCAAATATTATCGACCAGATCCAACCAGCGGGTCCTGATGCCGTAGTGTTGGAGCAATGGCTCGATTGCTGCTCGGTATGTACCAGGAACTAGCGAGCCTTTCGGCTTGCGTGGGATCGTGCCGTCACACCTGTGTGATTCGTGATACTTCAATCGGTGATTTCTTCTGGCGTTGTGGGCGGTGCATGTGCACTGAGATCCGGAAAGGTCGTCTATGTACTCCTGAATGCGCTTAGACCGCGTTTCCAGACTGCGTGCAGTCACTACGGCGGGCCCGTCTCGGAGTAGACTTGGGAGGATCGTCGTGTGGAGGCTGCTCTCTCCGCGAAAGTATGTCCTTCCGGGGCTAGCTGCGAAGCGAATGTATCCGCTGATCTGTGTGAGGTTGTGGGGATCGGAGATCGTGAGTACATCGACATCATCTATGATCTCGAACTCAACTCCCTTGAATTCTCGCTTGCTGAAGTCAATTGAAGTGGCCACGGTGATCTCCTCTGGGTTAGCGATGGCTGATCTTGGGCGGAACGCCGCTGGTGTCTGAATTTTGGCTCATTGTGCGGTCGGCGCGTGGGGTGTTCCTGTGTGTGTCTGCCGGTCCCTCTCGGGTCAGCTCGGGGTGGGTGGCTGGAGGTGGCGGGCGTGGTCGCGGGAGTAGTGCAGTGGGACGGCGTGGGCGCTCTGGCACGTGGGGCCTCGCGCCGCAATCATCATCGGGTGGGTTGCGTCGGAGCTTGCGCCGCCGATGATCTGTTCTGTCCGGACTGAGTGATCGGGGGCCACTTCATTGCGCACAGGTGCTCCCACACCGTCCGCTCGGCCGCGGAGGCGAAGTCGGGGGCA
>CAZHSL010000433.1:0-2813 GCA_964535185.1 uncultured Corynebacterium sp. | reverse complement strand
ATTTAGGTTCCAGTGCCCGAGGGCGTGAGGGTTCGAGTCCCTTCTCGCGCACGCACCATCCCTGAGACGAGGAGAAGCCCGATGACCCTGTTCGGACTGGTCCGCCACGGACAGACCGACTACAACCTGCGCAGCCTCTTCCAGGGCTCCTCGGACATCCCCCTGAACGAGACGGGCATCGCCCAGGCGCATGCCGCCTTCGACGACCTCCCGGCCGTGGACTGGGACGTGGTGGTCTCCTCCCCGCTGCAGCGCGCCGAGCAGACCGCCCGCATCATCGGCGAGGACCATGCGATCCCCTTCGGCGGCACCGAGGACCGGCTGCGGGAGATCGACTGGGGCGAGGCGGAGGGGCGGCCCACCGCCGAGATGCAGCAGCTGTACCCGGCTCGCGACTTCCCCGGGGTCGAGGACGCCCAGCAGGTCGCCGACCGCGGCTTCGACGGCCTGGAGGCGCTCGAGCGGCGCTTCCCCGGCCAGAAGGTCCTGGTCGTCGCCCACGGCACGCTGATCCGCTTCCTGCTGTCGGGGATCATGGAGCAGCCGCTGCCCTCGATCCCGAATGCGACCCTGTCGCTGATCGAGCTCGAGGGCACCACGTGGTCGGTCTCGATGATCGCCGGACAGCAGGTGGCCAATCGGGTGACGATGGACTCCCGGGCGCAGAATCCCCGCTTCTTCGTGGAGAAGGGCGAGCTGACACCGCTGGACCTGCGCACCGCGCAGGGAACCGATCCCGCCGACACCGAGGAGGCCGCTCGATGAACAGCCGCACCGCCGTGGACTCCGAGGGCTCGTGGTTCGAGCCCCAGGAGGTGACCGAGCTGCGTCGCCGCCTGCCGATCCCCTACCTGGACATCGTCCCCGTCCGCACCGACGTGGACGGCTCCGTCGAGGAGGTCGGCCTGCTGCTGCGCGCCTCGGGTGCGGGGCGGATCGTGCGGGCGATCGTCTCCGGCCGGGTGCTGGTGCACGAATCGCTGCGCGAGGCGATCTCCCGGCACATCGACAAGGACCTGGGGCCGATGGCGATGCCGCGCATCCCCGTCTCCCCCGTACCGTTCACGGTGGCCGAGTACTTCCCCACCCCGGGCATCTCCCCGTTCCACGATCCGCGCCAGCACGCGATCTCGCTGGCGTACGTGGTGCCGATCGACGGGGAGACCGCCCCGCAGGAGGATGCGCTGGAGCTGACCTGGTTCGGCATCGACGAGCTGGTCGGCGAGTCCTCCCCGCTGGACGAGATGGACGGGGGCCGGGACCTGCTGGTCAAGCGCGCCCTCGCGCACGTCGGCGCGTTCTGAGCCCGGCTCCCGAGCCTCCCGAGGCGGCTTCGCCCCCTCCCAGGGTGATGCCACCTTCCCTCCCCGCGTGACTTCGCCTCCCCTCCCAGCGTGACTTCGCCTCCGCTCCCCGGGTGGATCCACCTCCCCTCCCAGGGTGACTTCGACATCTGGACCGCTTCGGTTGCTTCGAAGCGGTCCAGATGTCGAAATCGGTGAGGGGCGCGACCTGCGGTCAGGCGCGGCACGCGGGCGCGGCCCGCGATCAGGCGCGGGCCCTGTCCGCGCGCGGCGGTCTCAGCCGGCGGCCCCCAGCAGCTGGGCCACGTGCCCGGCGAGGGCGCGGAACGCCCGGCCCCGGTGGGAGATCGCGTCCTTCTCGGCGTCGTCGAGGGCGGCCATCGTGCGCGTGTCGCCGCCGTCGTCATCGGGCAGGAAGACCGGGTCGTAGCCGAAGCCGCGGCTGCCGCTGGGCGTGCGCGCCATGCGCCCCTCGCAGCGGCCTTCGAAGACGCGCTCGACGCCGGAGGGGTCGACGTAGGCGAGCGCGCAGACGTACGCCAGCGCGCTGCCCGGCGGGACCTCCGCGCGCAGCTTGGCGAGGTTCTGGGCGTCGGTCGCCGCCGGCCCGGCGTAGCGCGCCGAGCGGATGCCGGGGCGGCCGTCGAGCGCCGCCGCCTCGATGCCCGAGTCGTCGGCGATCGCGACCGCTCCGGTGGCCCCGGCGGCGGCGCGCGCCTTGACGAGCGCGTTCTCGGCGAAGCTCTCGCCGTCCTCGGGCGGCAGCTCCACGTCGTCGGGCAGGCGCTCGACGGCGTGGCCGGGCAGCAGCCGCGCGAACTCGCGCTGCTTGTGCGCGTTGCGGGTGGAGAGCACGAGGCGCATCGCGCGTGCCGGTCAGGCGGCGCCCGCGGCGGCGAGCGCGGCGTCCTGGTGCGCGCGCAGGCCGGCGATGCCGGCCTCGGCGAGCGCGAGCAGGTCGTCGAGGTGCGCGCGCGAGAGCGGCGTGCGCTCCGCCGTGGCCTGGACCTCGATCAGGCCGCCGTCGCCGGTCATGACGACGTTCGCGTCGACCTCGGCGGTGGAGTCCTCGGGGTAGTCGAGGTCGAGCAGCGGCACGCCCGCGACGACGCCGCACGAGACCGCGGCGACCGACCCGGTGAGCGGGCTGGCGGCGAGCTTCCCGTCGGCGACCAGGCGGGCGCACGCGAGCGCGAGCGCGACGTAGCCGCCCGTGATCGACGCGCAGCGCGTGCCCCCGTCGGCCTGCAGCACGTCGCAGTCGACGTAGACCGTGCGCTCGCCGAGCGCGGCGAGGTCCACGACTCCGCGCAGCGAGCGGCCGATCAGGCGCTGGATCTCGACGGTGCGCCCGTCCGGGCGCCCCTTGGAGACGTCGCGCTGCTTGCGCTCGCCGGTGGAGGCCGGCAGCATGCTGTACTCGGCCGTCAGCCAGCCGCTGCCGCGCCCGGCCATCCAGCGCGGCACGCGCTCCTCGACCGAAGCGGTGCAGATCACGCGCGTCTCGCC
>CAZHSL010000432.1:0-2821 GCA_964535185.1 uncultured Corynebacterium sp. | reverse complement strand
CGGAGACGCGCAGCACCTCGTCGGGGTCCACGCCCACCAGCTGACCGATCTCGGCCGCGTACCGCTCGGGCTCCGCGCCGGGCAGATCGATCTTGTTCAGCACCGGGATGATGGTGAGGTCGTGCTCCATCGCGAGGTAGAGGTTCGCCAGGGTCTGCGCCTCGATCCCCTGCGCGGCGTCGACCAGGAGGATCGCGCCCTCGCAGGCGGCGAGGGAACGGGAGACCTCGTAGGTGAAGTCCACGTGCCCGGGGGTGTCGATCATGTTCAGCGCGTAGTTGACGCCGTCCACCTGCCAGGGCATGCGCACGGCCTGGGACTTCACGGTGATGCCGCGCTCGCGCTCGATGTCCATCCGGTCGAGGTACTGGGCGCGCATCGCGCGCTCCTCCACGATCCCGGTGATCTGCAGCATCCGGTCGGCCAGCGTCGACTTGCCGTGGTCGATGTGCGCGATGATGCAGAAGTTGCGCAGGCGCTCCTGGGGTGTCGACGCGGGCAGGATGTCCCGGGCCTCATCGACAGCGATCCTGGGGCTCACCGGCATACGTCCTCTCGTCGGTTCGTGGTCGGGCGCACTCGCGCCCGGGCATCGCCCCATCGTCTCATGGGCGCCGTGATCGGCCACCTTCCCGCCGCGCCGGCGGGCAGAGGTCACAGCAGGGCCTCAGCTCCCGTCGACGATCTGCCCGTTCCGCGGCAGGCCGCCGGGGAAGGGCCCACCATCCCTCTGCGGCCCCTCTCCTCGAGCGGGAGCAGGTCGATCGCATGGTCGAGGGCGAACCGGCGGGTCCCGTGGCTGGGGACGCGGTTCGCCGGAGAGTTCTGGACCCTCCACCGCCCGCGGAACGGGTAGGCGAGGGCGACCGGGCCCGCCACGGTCATGTCTCGGAGGAGTCCTGCGAGGCGTTGAACGCGAAGAGGCGCTCCCCCACGACCTCCCAGACCGCGAAGGCCGCCGCACCGATGTCGAACGCCTCCCGACGGGCGGCCACAGCGGTCCCGTCGCGCGTCGCGGCGCGGAGGAGCAGCAGGCCGCCGGTGAGGTTCGCCGCTCCCCAGATCCCATTGACCCAGGCCGGTGAGTCGCGTCCGGCCAGGGGGGTGAGCATCCGCCAGCCCGCCGCGGCGGTGGCCAGATGGGGCAGGGCGTTGACACACAGCACTCCGGCGGCTGCGGCCGCGATCGTCGGTCTTCTCATCACGCCTCTCCGAGTCAGCTCGCCGGGTGGAAGTACGTCGTCCCCAGCGCGCGGGTGACGGCGCCGGTGACCATCTGCAGCTGCTCCATCTCGTCGTCGAAGGACTCGACGATGTCGTCCAGCGGCCGGAAGCGGAGGCTGGCCAGGGCTCGGCCGATGATGCGGCGGCCGGGCTCGGCGGTGCCGAGGCGGTCGAAGCTGTTGCCGTGCAGCTTGGCGAGGGTGTCGAGCGCCTCGTCGATCTCGGCCAGGCAGTGCGCGGCCGAGCGGGGGAAGATCGAGTCCAGCAGCAGGAACTCGATCGCCCGGGCGGAGCGGACGCGGCCGCGATAGGTGCGGATGTAGGCCTCGTGGGCGCTGCAGGAGCGCAGCAGCATCACGGTGGCGGAGTTCGCGGAGTCGTCGAGATCATGGGCCTGCAGGTTGCGGGCCAGCATGTCCACCCGCTCCAGCAGCTGCCCGATCCGCAGGAACAGCCAGGCCTCGTCCCGGGTCATGGAGGAGTCGATCAGCCCGCCGACGACGGCGCAGCGGTCCTTGGCGTACTGGAAGGTGCCGTGCATGCGGGAGGGGCGCACGCCGCGGGGCATGCCCAGCGAGGTGGTGTTCAGCGACTCCCACACCTCCGTGGACAGCACCTCGCGCACGCCGCGCGCGTTCTCCCGGGCGGTCAGCAGCGCGCCGGCGACCGAGGACGGGTTGGCCCGGTCGGTCACCAGGTGGTCGAGCACCCGCTGCACGGTGAGGTCGGCATCGGCGAGGCCCTCGACCCCGAAGATCTCGTACACGCCCCGGCAGGCGAGGCCGACGTCGAGCTCGGCGTCCTCGGTGATCGTCTGCAGGGAGACGTCGAGGATGCGGGCGGTCTGATCGGCGCGCTCGACGTAGCGACCGATCCAGAACATCGCATCGGCGATCCTACTGAGCATCATGGGAGGCCTCCTCGGCGTCGATGAGGGGGATCGCAGAGGTCACCGGATCGGGCTCGTCCACGGCCCGCTCCTCCGGCTCCTCGGAGGGGCCCTCGAACTCGTCGTAGCTGTCGTCGGTGGGGTCCTCGATGTCCGCGTCCTGCTGCTCCTGGTCGGCGCCGGCCGACGGGCCGAGAGCACCGGTCCGCTCCGGGGCGAGCACCCAGGTGTCCTTCGACCCGCCGCCGCGGGAGGAGTTCACGATCATCTCCCCCTCGGGCAGGGCCACGCGGGTGAGTCCTCCGGGCAGCACCCACACGTCGTCGCCGCTGTTCAGCGCGAAGGGCCGCAGGTCGACGTGGCGCGGCTCGGGACCGTCCTCGACCAGGGTGGGGATGGTGGACAGCTGCACCACGGGCTGCGCGATCCAGCCGCGCGGATCGGCCTCGAGCCGGGTGCGCAGCGCGTCCAGCTCCGCGGGCGAGGCGGCAGGACCGATCACGATGCCCTTGCCGCCGGAGCCGTCGACCGGTTTGACCACCAGCTCCTCGAGCCGGTCCAGCACCTCGGTGCGGGCCTCGGGCTCCTCGAGCCGCCAGGTGTCGACATTGGGCAGGATCGGCTCCTCGCTGAGGTAGTAGCGGATCAGGTCCGGCACGTAGGTGTAGGTGAGCTTGTCGTCGCCGATGCCGTTGCCGATGGCGTTGG
>CAZHSL010000431.1:0-2824 GCA_964535185.1 uncultured Corynebacterium sp. | reverse complement strand
CGCGGCCCTGGATGAGGTCGGGGATGTTCAGGCCCAGCGTGGACTCGACCGTGTCGAACACGCCGCGCAGCGCACCGGCGGACTCGCCGGAGAACTGCTTGCCGGCCACGTCCCCGTCGGTGCCGCCCGAGGCGACCACGGTGATCTCGCCGATCTGGGCGTAGCCCTTGGAGAAGGTCTCCATGAGGGTGGGCAGCTGGTCCACGACGCGCTGGGCGAGCAGCGCCTCCTGGTTCTCGCGCAGGGCCTCGGCCTCGGCGCGCATGGCGGCGGCCTTGGCCTCACCGGCCAGGCGCTCGGCCTCGGCATCGGCCTCGGCGCGCAGCTTCACCGCACGGGCGTCGGCCTCGGCCACCTCGGCGCGGGCCTCCGCCTGTCGACGCTCGTCGTAGGCCGAGGCGTCGGCCTCCTTCTGGCGGCGGTACTGCTCGGCATCGGCGACGCGCTTCACGTCCGCGTCCAGCTGCGCCTGCTTGTTCTCGGCCTGCTGCTGGAGCACCTCCTGGCGGGCCTTCTCCCCGGCGAGGGCCTCGGCCTGCTCGGCCTGCGCCCGGGCGCGGCCCACCTCCGCCTGGGCGTTCGCGCGGTTCGTGTCCAGCGCCTGGTTCTCGACGAGGTTCTGCTCCTCGTTGCGGATCCGCTCCTTGGCCACCGCGCGCTCGGCGTTGGTCTGGCTGATCTCCGCCGCCTGACGCTTCGCCTCGATCTCCGGGGCGCCGAGGGACTGGATGTAGCCGACGTCGTCGGTGATCCCACGGATCTGGAAGGAGTCGAGGATCAGGCCCTGCTCGCGCAGCTCCGGGATCACCGTCTCGGCGATCTGCTCGGAGAACACCTTCCGGTCGCGCATCAGCGAGATGACCGTCTGCTGGGCGACGACGCCGCGCAGCACGCCCTCGAGCTGGTCCTGGGTGAAGGACTCGATCGCGTCGTCCTGCGAGGCGAAGCGCTCGGCCGCGCGTCGCACCAGGTCGCTCTGCGACCCGATCTTCACCAGCGCGACGGCCTCGACCGCCACGGTCACGTTGTCCGCCGACTGCGCTTCGGCGCGCATGTTCACCTGCCGCTGGCGCAGCGAGATGACCTCGTGCCGCTGGGTGACGGGGTTGACGATCGCCTTGCCGTTGACCACGACCGTGGTCGCGGAGGTGGAGCCGTCCTCGTTGCGCTGGCTCTTGCCGGAGACGACCAGCGCCTCGTCGGCGCGGGCGACCTTGATCCAGCCGCGCACGACGAAGAAGACGATCAGCGCGAGGATGAGGAGGGCGACGAGGACCACGGCGATGACGCCGACGATCCCGAGGCCGAGGAATGTGTTCATGTCGTGTCCTTCGAGGTTTCTGGATGCGTGCCCTCAGTCTTCCATGCCCCGGCGCGGCACGGACCGGAAATACCCGTCGACGGCATCCGCCCCGCGTCAGTCTTCGGCGAGGTGGAGGCCGCGGTACCGGTTCACGGCGGCATGGATCTCCAGGGCGCGCGGGCGGGCGAGGTGGCCGGGGTGGCCGTGGTGCGGGGACAGGCTCTCCAGCCCGTCGGCGTCCAGACGCTCGTACAGCGCGGTGATCGCCGCGTCGAGGGAGGTGCCGCGTGAGGAGTCCGCCTGCGCCAGCAGCTCGGCGAGGCGGTCCAGGGCGTGGGCGATCGCGGTGGTCTGCGCGGGATCGACCAGCTGGGACAGGGCCGAGAGGTCGATGTGCTCGCGCCCGAACCGGATGGTGTCGCGTCCGCGAGCGGCGGCGGGCTTCGTCTTCCCGGCCGGCCGGAGGGTCCCGGCGGCGGGGATCCGGGCCCGCGCCGGGCCGAAGACCGTGGTATCGGCCGACGGGGCGGTTCCGGCGAGCGCGCGGGCGGCCTCGGTGACGTCCCGCGGCACGTACTCCTGCAGCGCGATGACGTGATCGGCGACGTCGAAGAACGCCCCGGAGCCGCCGGCGACGAGCACGGTGGAGACACCCAGCTCGGTGTGCAGCGGGCGGATCCGCTCGACGAACGGTGTGATCGGTTCGTGCTCGGCCGGGATCAGGCGCCGCATCCGCTCGTCGCGGATCATGAAGTTCGTGGCCGAGGTGTCCTCGTCGATCAGCAGCGCGGAGGCGCCGGCGTCGACCGCTTCGACGAGGGAGGCGGCCTGGGAGGTCGAGCCCGAGGCGTTCGTGGTCGCAAAGCGGGTGGTGTCCGTGCCCGAGGGCAGGCCGGAGATGAACGGCGAGATGTCCACGCCCGCCACGGAGCGGCCGTCCTCGGCGCGCACGGAGGCGACGTCAGCGCGGGTGATCACCCATTCGCGGCCGTCGCCCTCGCGGTGCGCGTAGACGCCGCGCTCGAGAGCGCGCAGCACGGTGGACTTTCCGTGGTACCCGCCGCCGACGATGACGGTGATCCCCTCCGGCACCCCCATCCCGGCCACTCGGCGCCCGCTGGGCAGGTCGACGTCGACGCGCAGGGATTCGGGGCTGCGGAACGGCACCGCGCCCGTCGCCAGCGGCAGGTCGGAGTCGCCGGCGCGTCGCGGGAGGATCGCGCCGTCGCCGACGAAGGCCACCAGGGAGCGCTCGGCCAGCTGGGCGCGCAGGGCCTCCTGGTCGCGGTGGAGGGTGACGTGCGCGCGCAGCGCCTCGGCGTCGAGGCTCGCGTGCCGCAGTGCGGTCTCGGCGATGCGTGGCAGATCCTCGGTGAGCAGGCGCGCGGCCTGCCGGCCCCGGATCCGCCGCCCGGACGCCGGGAGCTGGACGGCGAGACGTGCCTCGACGGCGTCGGCCGTGATCGCGACGCTGGTGCGCTCGAGGATCTCCTGCCGCGGGGCGCCGATGCTGACGCCCTC
>CAZHSL010000430.1:0-2826 GCA_964535185.1 uncultured Corynebacterium sp. | reverse complement strand
ACGTCGATCAGTCCTCCCACGCGCGGCGGTCGGCTTCCATGCGCAGACCGATCCAGAGCGAGACCCCGCCACCGAAGAGCAGCAGGAGCACCAGGGTGCCGAAGAGCACCGAGGTGCCGGAGGAGCCGGGCATCAGCCCGACCAGCAGGCTGTTGATGCCGCTGACCGGGATCGCCGATTCCTCGCCCGCGTTGAGGTCCGGGTCGACGTCGACCACGAGGGTGGCCTGCACCGGCACGCCCGCGCTGTCGAGGACGTGGTAGTTCACCGGGCTGGTGCGGCCGGTGAACCCCTCGACGGGCTCGAACGTCACCGTGCCGGTCTCGCCGACGGTGAAGGTCCCCTCCCCCGGGATCATCAGGCGGGTGCCGCGGCCGTCGTCGAGCTCGGACAGGTTGGTCGCCGCGAGGGAGCTGATGCGGAGGCTCTCCGGCACCAGGGGCTGGTCACCGCTGCCCGCGGTGTCGTTGCCGAGCACGTCCACGGTGACCGGCTCCTGCGGGGCGGTGCGCCCCTCGTCGTCCCGGGGCGTGGCCACGACCGGGGAGACGACCACGTCCACGGTGGCGCGGACGAGGTTGTCGGCGTAGACCCCGCGGGCGAGGACCCCCACCGGCGAGGAGGTGCCGGTGAACCCCTCTGCCGGGGTCATCTCCACCGCGCCGGTCTCGGCATCGATCCGCCAGGAGCCCTCCCCCGGCACGGTCAGCTCCATCCCGTCCTCGCTCGGCTCCGCGCCCTCGGGAGCGGCCTCCGGATCGAAGCGCAGCGAGTCTGAGCTCACGTCCCGGCTGCCGGTGCTCATGTCGATGCTGATCTCCGTGCCGGGCGTCGTGGCCACGGACCTCGACCGCAGGACCGGGTACGCCGTGCTGAGCTGGGCGGTCGAGGCCGTATGGCCCTTCCCGTCGCTGCCCGTGATGCCCATCGGGGCGGTCTCGTGCACCTCGGCGCTCTCCGGCGAGAAGCGCACCGTGGCCGCCTCGCGGTCCAGCACCCAGGTGCCCTGGCCCTCCACCACGACCTCGGTGCCGTCCTCGGAGGCCCGATGCGCCTCGGGAGCCCCCAGCGGCTGCAGGCGCAGCGTCTCCGGGTCGACGTACTGCTGCCCCTCCCCCACCACGAACAGGATGTCCTGACCGTAGGGGGCGGACCAGTCCAGGTCGGAGATGATCGGGACCGAGAGCGTGACCCGACCGGCCCGCTCCGCCGCGCCCTCGTCGTCCTCGATCACGAAGCGGACCGGGTCCAGCTGGCGGCCCAGCCCCGGCCCGGCGGGGATGTGGGTCAGCGTCCCGCCATCGGCCGCGAGCTGCCAGGCGCCCTGGTCGGGGACCGTCACCCGGCTGCCGTCGGTGAGCACCGCGGAGCCGGAGGGCAGGCGCCCCAGCTCCAGTCGCGCCGATCCCCCGTCGGGCACGTCGCCGGGCAGCTCGATGCTCGTCGTCTCGCCGGCGGAGCCGCGTGCCGAGACCTCCTCGAGCTCGAGCAGCTCAGGCGTGAGCTGGAGGGGCTCGGAGCGGCCCACGTCCACGCCGCCGATGGTCAGCGCAATCGGTGCGCTCGGGCCCTCCACCCCGTACAGCGGGGTGAACACGAGCCGGTCGCCCAGCAGCGACCAGGTCCCCTCGCCCTGCACCTCGAGGCTGCGCGAGTCCTTCCTCAGGCTCATCTGCTCACGGGTCGTGTCGTCGACCCCCTCGGGCAGCTCCAGCCGGGCGGATCCGAGGTCCACCTCGTCCTCGAGGCCGTCCTCGACCAGCGCCTCGATCGGGACGCGGGTGATCGAGCTGGGGACCATCTTCAGCGTGTCCGTCTCGGCCGGGAACTCGAAGGGCCCGTCCTCCCCCAGCGCCGTGGCCGGCAGCGCCGTCGAGAGCGCGAGCGCAGCGGCCGCGCACAGCGCCGCCGCACGCGCGGCCAGGGTCCCCGGACGTGCGCGCGAGGGGCGATGCGGCGACGGCTCGAGCACCCGGCCAGGGTAGCAACGCGGGGTGCGGGCGGGGTGGACGCCGTCCGGCGAGCGCAGCCCCGTCGGCGGCCCGTGAGACCGGCGAGGTCGGCCGCGTCGGAGCGGCTCAGCGCACCGGGCGCGGGGGCGGTGTCAGCGGGCTGAGCGCCGAGGCCGGGCTGGTGGTCGCCATCGGCGCCAGCGAGCCCGGCAGGAACGGGGCGCTGACCGCGCGCACCGCGACACGCACGCCGACGATCATCTCGAGCAGGTCACCGGCCGCGTTCGTCCAGCTGGCGGTGGTCATCCCCGCAGCGGCGCGCTCCGAGCGCCGGTGCATCCCCCAGGCGGCGGCGCTCCCGTGCGCGGCCTCGAACAGCCGCCTGGTGGCGTCCTCGGAGCGCTCCGGCAGGCCGGAGCTGGCCAGCAGCGCGCTGACATGGCACAGCGTCTGCAGCCCGCGCCAGGAGGCGCCCGAGGAGCGGTCGCGCTGGGGGCGGTGGTCGTGGAAGTCGATCAGGCCGGGCTGCTCCTCGAGCGCCGCGGCGGTGACGGAGGTCAGCAGGCCGTGCACCCGCTGATGGGTCTCGTCCTGGGTGGGGACGGAGTCGGGCGGCGGGTCCGAGGGGAGAGCTGACATCGCCGTTCACCTTCCACCGTCGCGCCGCCCCAGGCGGCCGCATCGCCCTGCACCGCTCGGCCGGAACGGTGGGCGTTCAGCGTATCGATCCCGCAGGCCCGTGCCGATGGGGAGAACTCCCCATCGACAGTCCGCGCTACTCCTCGCCGACGGTCGGCACGAACTCCACCGGCGCGACCGAGGAGTAGCGGTCCTGACGGATCGACACCACCCCCACACCGCCGATGAACGGGGC
>CAZHSL010000429.1:0-2830 GCA_964535185.1 uncultured Corynebacterium sp. | reverse complement strand
TGCCGTAGCGGTCCTCGAGCCAGCGACGGAAGGCCGCGGCGGCGTGGTCGGAGAAATCGTGCGGGACATGGCAGCCCAGCTCGTTGTCCACGTGCCAGAGGGCGAGGGCGGGATGCTCGGCGTAGCGCTCGGCCATCACGCGGGTCATCCGCACCGCGTACTCACGCAGCAGGGGCGAGGAGACGGCGTAGGCCTGTCGGCCGCCGGGGCTGAGCACGGTGCCGTCCGCAGTCACGGGCAGCAGCTCCGGGTGCTGGTGGGTCAGCCAGGGCGGCGGGGAGGCGGTCGCGGTGGCGAGCGCGACCTTGATCCCGGCCTCGGCGAGGCGGTCGAGGATCTCGTCGAGCCAGGCGAAGTCGTACTCGCCCTCGCGCGGCTCGAGCGTGGCCCAGGAGAAGATCGCGACGCTGACCAGGCTCACGCCGGCCTCGCGCATCAGCTCGATGTCCTCCAGGCGCACCTCGCGGGGCCACTGCTCGGGGTTGTAGTCCCCGCCGTAGGCGATCCCCTCGACTCCGAGCGGCCAGGGTCGTGCTGCGGTCATGTCTCCTCCATCGCGAGAGCCGTCAAGCGCTTCCCACCAGGGTAGTCGCCGCCCGGCACCGCCCCGCCAGGTACGCGCGGCATCGGCCTCCCAGGTACACCCGACGCCGACCCGCCCGACCCGCCCCGCGCCACGGGAGGTGGCGGTAGGGAGCACGGTCTTCCCATATGCGAAGAGCGTGCTCCATACCGCCACCTCCCGTGCTGCGCTCGTCGCCCGGCGCGAGCGGGGCGACCGCCGGTCTGCGGGGAGCGCGCCATCCTGCGGCGCGACTGCCGGCCTGCGGGGAGCACGCCGTCCTAGCGTGCCGTCCTGCCTCGCCGTCCTGCCTCGCCGCCCTGCCTCGCGGGCCCGGCCCCGGGCGTCGCTCAGCGGGTCTGCGTCGGGTCCCCGATCCAGCCCAGCACCAGCGGGGCGAGGGTGCTGCGCTCGTAGGCGACGTAGAGGAAGGGCGCATCCAGCACCAGCTCCTGGACGTCGACCGGCGCGGAGACGGCTCCGACACCGACGGCGGTCGCGGCGGCGGCCTCCATCCCGTTCTCGTCGACCGTGATCACGGCCTTCTGCACCACGGAGGTGATCGCGAGCCGCTCGCTGGCGGTGATCCCGGAGAAGTCCGCGTCGTGGGAGAAGGCGCCCCCCATCCCGAGCTCCGTCAGCGGGGAGGTCAGCTCCCCGTCCCATTCGATGTCGAAGCCCGGGACGGTGAGCTCGGCCGTGGCCGAGGAGTCCTCGAGCCCGCTCAGCAGCGCGGCCAGACCGCCGCCCGCGTCCTGGGCCGATTCCGCCCAGCCCTCGAGCACGGCCGCCGGGTCCGCGACGGGCTGGACCAGTGCGAGGGCGAGCTCGCCGCCGTGCGCCTCGAGCGAGGTGGCGCGCACCAGATCGTCCTCGAACCAGGTCGAGGTCTCGCCGTGGAGCATCTCCACGCTGAGCTCCTCGCCCTCGGCCGTGGTGAAGCTGCCGCCCACTCGGCCGAGCACCCGGGACCATGCGGCCTTGAGGTGCAGCGCGTTGACCAGCATCAGACGCGAGTCCTCGGTGAGGGTCCCTTCCTCGACCAGGTCCTCGACGAGGCCGTGCGTGGCGTCCTCGACCCAGCGGTTGATGCGTTCGCGGCCCTCCTCGCGCGCTGCGCCGTCGGTGAAGTCCACCTCGTAGACGCCGCTTCCGAAGTGTGCGGCCAGGCCCTCCAGGAACGCCTGCTCGACCTCGAGCCCCTGCTGCAGCCAGGTGCCGCTCACGAGCGAGGCGCGGGCAGGCTCGGGAGCGTCCTCGTCCGCCGCTTCCCGCTGCGCATCGCCGACGGCCGCGAGCACGGAGGCGAGGGTGTTGGCGCACTCGGCGAGCTCGTCGATGCTGCCGCCGAGCACGTCCTCCATCTGCGCCCGGGTGGCGCCCGCGGCGCCGAGCCCGGCCATCGTCAGCGCGCTCTGGGCCGACAGCGGCGAACAGACCAGGTTCACCGCGTCCCGCGGCAGAGCGGCGAGCAGGCGCGCGGTGAACGGGCTGGCGAGCGCACCGGTGCCCTCGACGGGACCCGGCTCCTCGCGGGGCAGCTCCGCGCTCAGATCCGGTTCCTCCCCGGCGCTCCCGTCCTCGCCGCCTCCGCAGGCGGCGAGGGCTGCCGTCGTGAACGGCAGGGCAGCGCCGGCCGCGAGCACGCGGCGCCGCGCGAGCAGCGGGCGGGCCGGTGCGGGGCCCGGGCGGCGCCAGAAGCGCAGGCCCCGGGCAGGACGTGAGTGGTCTGCGGCCATGTCCTCATCAAAGTGCAGAAGGGACGGCGGGACAAGCGGCTGCCGGCATCGGCCCGCTCACCGGCGACGGCCTCCTCATGCCGCTGACGCCGCCGACGGCGCCCGAGGGCGGCATCGACGGCGTCAGCAGGAGCGGGGGTCAGCCCTTGACGGAGCCCTCCGTGAGGCCGCCGCGCCAGAAGCGCTGCAGCACCAGGATGAGGATCGCCAGCGGGATCACCGACAGCAGAGCGCCGCCGGTGGTGAGCTGGTAGAACTCCGGCAGCCGGTCCGTCTGCGCCCTCCAGTTGTCCAGTCCCAGGGTGATCGGGTACAGCCGCTCGTCGGCCAGCATCACCAGCGGGAGCATGTAGTTGTTCCAGATCGCGACGAACTGGAACAGCAGGATGGTCACGATCGCCGGGGTCAGCTGTGCGAGGGCGAGGCGATGGAACAGGCCCAGCTCGCCCACTCCATCCAGCCGTCCCGCCTCGAGCATCTCGTCCGGCACCGCGGCACTGGCGTAGATCGAGGCGAGGAACAGCCCGAA
>CAZHSL010000428.1:0-2836 GCA_964535185.1 uncultured Corynebacterium sp. | reverse complement strand
ACAGGCGCTGGCGCTGCCCGCCGGAGACGTTGGTGCCGCCCTGGGAGACGGTGGAGTCCAGGCCGTGCGCGGCCGCCGCCCCCTCACCGGTGGTGCGCTCGGTGACGAACTCTGCGCCCTGGGCGACCTCGAGCGCCTCCCACAACTGCTGGTCGTCGGCCGACGGATCTCCGAATCGCAGGTTGTGGGCGATGGTGCCGGAGAACAGGTAGGGCTTCTGCGGGACCAGGCCGACGGCCTCGGAGAGAGCGGCGCGGCTCAGGTCGGTGACCGGGACGCCGTCGATGAGCACCTGGCCGCTGGTCGCGTCGTGCAGGCGCGGGATGAGGCTGACCAGTGTGGATTTTCCGGCGCCGGTGGAGCCGATGAGGGCGGTGGTCTTCCCGGCCTCCGCGGTGAAGGAGACACCGTCGAGCACCGGCGCCTCGGCTCCTGGGTAGGCGAAGGTGACGTCGCGGAACTCGACCGTGGAGCCGCCGCCGTCGGCCGGGAGCGGGACCGGCTGCGCGGGCTCGGCGAGGGTGGGGACGGTCTCGAGGACCTCCTGGATGCGCCGGGCGCTGATGATCGCGCGCGGGAACATCATCATCATGAAGGTGCCCATCATGACTGCCATCAGGATCTGCAGCAGGTACTGCATGAAGGCGGTCAGCGCGCCCACCTGGACCAGGCCGTCGTCGACCCGGTGGCCGCCGAACCAGAGCACGGCGGCGGTGGCCAGGTGCAGCACCACGGTGATGGCGGGACCCATGATCACGAACAGGCGGCCGATCCGCACCGAGGTGTCAGTCAGGGTGGCGTTGGCATCCTCGAAGCGGGCGGTCTCGTGCCGCTCACGGACGAAGGCGCGCACCACGCGGATGCCCATGATCTGCTCGCGCATCACGGAGTTGATCGAGTCGATGTTGTCCTGCATCCGCTGGAACAGCGGCATCAGGCGCGTCACCAGCAGCCCCACGATCACCACCAGGATCGGCACCGCCACCCACACCAGCCAGGACAGCCCCGGATCCTCCTGGATCGCCATGACGATCCCGCCGATGGACATGATCGGCACCATCACCATCATGTTCAACGTCATCAGCACCAGCATCTGGACCTGCTGGACGTCGTTGGTCGCACGGGTGATCAGGGTGGGGGCGCCGTACCGGCCCATCTCCTCGGTGGAGAAGCGATCCACCCGCACGTAGATCGAGCGGCGGATGTCCCGGCCCGCTCCCATCGCCGTGCGCGCCCCGAACCAGACCGAGGCGATCGCGGTGACCACCTGCACCATCGCGACCACGAGCATGAGGCCGCCCACGCGCCAGATGTAGGCGGTGTCGCCCGTGGCCACGCCGTTGTCGATGATGTCGGCGTTGAGGCTGGGCAGGTAGAGGGTCGCGAGGATGGTCGCGAGCTGGAGGACGATCACGGCACCGATGTGCGGCAGGTACGGCCGCAGATGGTGGCGGAGGAGGGTCCAGAGCATGGGGTGGTTCTCCCGGAGCTGGGTGGTGCGGCCCGGCCGACGGGGTGAGCAGGCCGGGGGTGTCTCAAAGTGTAGGACGGGCCGCGGACAGGTCCTGTCCGCGCAGCCCGGGCGGTCGAGCCCGGGCAGCCGAGGTCGGGCGGCCGTGGGCGGGCCGCCGTGGGCGGGCCGCAACGCACCATCCTGACGGATCCGGCCCGGGGAGCGCACCCCCTTTTCGGAGGGGGTCGGGAGCACTTTTCGGAGGGGGCGGGAGCTCTGCTCTCCTCGAGAGGTCGTCGAGCGGGCGACACGCCTGCGCACGGCCTCCGTTCCCTCGATCCCGTACGCAGGTGAACGCGATCGAGGGAATGGAGCGGCGTGTCGTTCTGGCGAGGCAGAGCGGCGCGTGGTGGGCGGGACCGGACCGGCGCATCGGCCCGCGCGACCGCCGCCGCCCGGGCCTCAGCCCGTCGCGAGCGTGGCGACGATCGGCAGCACGATCGTCATCACCAGGGCGTTCAGCACCATTGCGGCGCTGGACCAGCCGCCGGCCACGGTGGAGTCCGCGAGCACGCGCGAGGTGCCGATGCCATGGGAGGTCAGGCCCACGGCGAAGCCGCGCGCGCGGTCGTCCTCCACCCGGGCCAGCGTCAGCAGCGCGGGCCCGAAGGCGGCGCCGAGCACTCCGGAGACCATGGTGAGCACCACCGCGAGCGGCACCGAGGCCTGCAGCGCCTCGGCGATCGACAGGCCCACCGGCGAGGTGACCGAGCGCGGCAGCGCGGCACGGAGCACGTCGTCCTCGGCGCCGAGGAGCTTCATGGCGGCGACGGTGAGGGAGATGCTGAGCACTCCCCCGACCACCAGGGCCGCGGTGACGGCAGGCGCCGAGGCGGCCAGGGCGCGACCGTTGCGCAGCAGCGGCAGGGCGAGGGCGACGGTGGCGGGGCCCAGCAGCATCGTCAGCAGGCTCACCTGCTCGAGGTAGACCTCGTACGGCAGGCCGGTGAGCAGCAGGACCGTCGCGACGATCGCGGTGGTGACCACGACCGGGGAGAGCACGCCGGGTCGGCCGGTGCGCTGATGGAGCCAGTAGGCGACCAGGTAGGCGCCGAGCGTCAGGACGAGCCCGAAGACGGGCAGCTGGACGAGGGAGCTCACGCCGGCGCCTCCCCGGGTCGGGCAGCGCGCGGACCGGCCCCGGTGCCGTCCGGACCGCCGAGGCTGCCCGGACCGCCGAGGCCGACCGTCCCGTCGGGGCCGTCCGGACCGTCGGCCGCGCCGCCCCGTCGACGGTCCTGGCGGCGCAGCAGCGCCTGCAGCACCAGCCCGGAGACGATCAGCGGCACCAGGAAGGAGCCGCCCACGGCGAGCGCGAGCGGC
>CAZHSL010000427.1:0-2837 GCA_964535185.1 uncultured Corynebacterium sp. | reverse complement strand
CAGGTCCCAGGCCGCGACCTCGGAGATGTCCGCACCGGCCGCGAACGCCTTCTCGCCGCTGCCGGTGAGGATCACGCCCTGCACCTGGTCGTCGGCCTCCCAGGCATCGAGCACGGAGGCGAGCTCCGCGAGCAGGGCGGCGCTCAGGGCGTTGCGCTGCTTCGGGCGGTGCAGGGTGATGCTGCCGATCCGGTCCGTCACCGCGGTGCGGAGGGTGCTCGGGGGAGGGGTCTGCGGGGCCGACATGGTCTGCTGCTCTCTGCTCGGGGGCGTGCTGCTCGGGGAGTGCCGGGGTCAGGCCATCGTGAGCCCGCCGGAGACGGACAGGGTCTGTCCGGTGATGTAGTGCGAGGCGGGGGAGGCGAGGAATGCGACGGCGTTGGCGAGGTCCTCCGGCTGGGCGAGGCGGCGCAGCGGGATCGCCCGTTCCAGCGCGCTGCGCAGCTTCGGGCTGTCCTCGGAGATGCTCGCGAACAGCGGGGTGTCCGCCGGGCCGGGGCAGACCACGTTTGCGGTGATCCCGGCGCGGGCGCTCTCGCGGGCGAGGGTCTTGGTGAAGGCGACGATCCCGCCCTTGCACGCGGAGTACACCGCTTCGCCGCTCGAGCCCACCCGGGCCGCGTCGGAGGCGATGTTCACGACCGTGCCGTGGCCCTGCTCGGCCATCACCCGCACCACCGACTGGCAGCAGTGCAGGGTGCCGTAGAGGTTGATCCCGATGATGCGGTCCCACAGCGCCGGATCCTGCTCCAGGAACGGGCCCACCTTGTCCCAGCCGGCGTTGTTGACCAGCACGTCGATCCGGCCGAACCGGTCCATGACCTGTGCTGTCATGGCGTCCACGCTGGCGCGGTCCGCGATGTCCACGTGCACGGCGAGGCTCTGGCCGCCGAGCTCCTCGGCGGTGCGGCGGGCCGCCTCCGCGTCGAGGTCGGCGACCACCACCACGGCGCCCTCGGCGGTGAGCCGGGCGGCGATGCCCCGGCCGATGCCGCCGGCGGCGCCGGTGACGAGGCAGATGCGGCCGGTGAGGTCGTGAGCGTTGGTCGTGGGGGCCGGGGCCTGGGTCATGGCGGTTCTCCTCGAATCGGGTGCGGCGGTCACGGGGCGAGCTCGCGGTCCACGGTGTGGCGGGCGATGACGAGCTTCATGATCTGGGCGGTCCCGTCGCCGATCTGCAGCCCGAGCACGTCCCGCAGCCGCTGCTCGATGGGGCGGTCGGTGAGATAGCCGTACTGGCCGTGGCTGAGCAGGCACTGGTGGATCACGTCGTACGCGGTCTTCGGCGCCCACCACTTGCACATCGCGGCCTCCCTGGTGTGCGGCAGGCCGGAGTCCTTCAGCCAGAGGGTCCTCTGGCACAGCAGACGCGCGGCCGACAGCAGCGTCTCCGCCTCGGCCAGCGGGAAGGCGACGCCCTGGAAGGTGCTCAGCGGCTGGTCGAAGGCGGTGCGGGTGCCGGTGTACTCCCATGTCTCGTCGAGGGTGACCTGCGCGGCGCCGATCACCTGCAGGCCGATCAGCGCGCGGGAGAAGTCGAAGCCCTGCATCACCTGTGTGAACCCGGTGCCGAGCTCGCCCAGCAGGTTCTGCTCGGGGATCCAGGTGCGGGTGAAGTCGATGAAGCCCCGCCCCACCGCCCGGGTCCCCATGTCCGGCGCTCGCCGGCGCTCGATCCCGTTGCGGTCCAGCTCCACCAGGAAGGCGCTGATCCCCTTGCCGCGGCGTCCCTGCGCGGTGCGGGCGAACACGACGGCGGCGCTCGCATCCATCGCGAAGGACATCGACTTGGTGCCCTCGAGCACCCAGCCGCCGCGCTCCGGGCGTGCCGTCATCGAGGGGCTGCCGGCGTCGGAGCCGGCGCCCGGTTCGGACAGTCCGATCGCCACCAGCTCCTCGCCGCTGGTGATCCGCGGGATCCAGCGCGCGGCGAGCTCGTGGCGGGCGTTGCGCACCAGCACCTGCCCCACCAGGGAGCCGATGATCTGGACGTAGGCGACGGTGAGGTCGCCGCGGGCGATCTGCTCGGCGATCATGCCGGAGGTCAGGGCGCGCTCGTCGCGTCCGCCGAGCGCCGAGGGGAGCTCGGGGGCGATCAGCCCGAGCTCGCCCATCTGCCGGCGCAGCTGCGGGGCGATGGCGCGCTCCTGCTCCCGCCGGCCCATCTCGGGAGCGATCTGGGCGGCGACCTCGGCGGCCGCGTCGATGTAGCCCTGCATCGCGTCGTCGATGACGAAATCCATGGGGCCTCCTTCGGCGAGGGATGGTCCGGCAGCGGCGGCGGTCCTAGGCGAGGTCGCCGAGCAGGTCGGTGTAGCGGTCGCGGTTCTCGGGCAGGATCGCGGTGGACAGCAGCAGCGCGGTCTGGGCGCGCAGGAACTCCTCGAAGGTCATGCGCGGGGCGAAGTACCAGTGCTTCAGCGCCCACGAATGGGCGATCGTCAGCAGGTCGTAGCTGAAGATCCCGGCATGGATCGGGCGCAGCAGGCCCTGCTCGACGGCGGCGTCGACGGCGCTGCGCAGGGGTTCGACGGTGCGGATCTCGAGATCCTTGACGACGCCGCGGCCCGCCTCGTCCAGCGTGTTCGCCTCGCGGTAGGTGAGCATCACGGCCTGGCGGTGCTCCCGGATCACGGTGCAGTAGGCGGCGAAGGCCCCGGCGATCTGGCGCACCGGATCCTCCTCCGGCTCGAGCGCCTCGGCCAGCAGGCGCCGCATCTCGTCCAGCACGCCCTCGGTGACGGCCTGCACGAGCTCCTGCTTGCTCGCGAAGTACCGGTAGATGAGGCCGACGGACACTCCGGCCTCGTCGGCGATCGCCTGCATGGACACCGCCG
>CAZHSL010000426.1:0-2840 GCA_964535185.1 uncultured Corynebacterium sp. | reverse complement strand
GCATCTCGTCCGGCACCGCGGCACTGGCGTAGATCGAGGCGAGGAACAGCCCGAACGGGCTGACCAGCGAGGGGATCAGCACCGACCAGTAGGTGTTCGTGATCCCGATCGAGCTGAACAGGAAGAACAGCGGCAGCGCGACCGCGGTGCCGGGCACCAGCACACCGCCGAGCACCAGCACGTACACCAGGCGGCGGCCCGGGAACCGGTACTTGGCCAGGGCATAGCCCGCGGCCACCGCGAAGTACGTGGCCACCACGGAGCCCACCCCGGCGTAGAGCAGGGAGTTCACACCCCAGCGCGGGAAGATCCCGTCGTTGGCGGACAGCACCGCCTTGAGGTTCTCCCACAGCTGGAAGCTCTCGCCGAACCAGAAGCCGCTGGTGCCGAAGAGGTCCTCGGTCGACTTGGTGGCGTTGATGACCACCCAGTAGACGGGCACCAGGAAGTACAGCGCGACGATCACGAGGATCGCGGTGACCAGGATGGTGGTCGTGGGCTTGCGCCCGGCGTCCCGCGCCCCGGCGCGGTGGTCGGACCCGTCGGCGCGGCGGCGCCCGGTGGTCGCAGTCGTGTCCTGAGGGGGATTCGTGGTGGTCATCGGCGCTTCTCCGTCCAGGAGGAGACTCCCAGCGCGATGGCCGAGAGGAGGAAGGCGGAGGCCGCGATGATCACGGCCTGGGCGGCCGCCATGCCGATGTCGTTGTACTGGAACGCGAAGGCATAGGCGGCCATGTTCGGGGTGTACTCCGAGGTGATCCCGGCGCTCATGGTCTGCATCAGCCGCGGCTCGGCGAACAGCTGCAGGGTGCCGATGATCGAGAAGATCACGGTCAGCATCACGGCTGGGCGGATCAGGGGCAGCTGGATCGCGGTGGCGACCCGGATCGAGCTCGCCCCGTCGATCTTCGCGGCCTCGTAGAGCTCGCCGGGGATCGCCTTGAGCTGGGCGATGATGATGAGCATGTTGTAGCCGGTGTAGGTCCAGGTGACGATGTTCGCGATCGACCACAGCACCATGTTCGGAGCCAGGAAGTCGATGTCCACCCCGATCCAGCCCAGCACGTCCACGATCGGGCTCAGCCCGGGGATGTACAGGAACGACCACAGGATCGTGGCGATCACGCCGGGGATGCCGTAGGGCAGGAAGTACGTGGCCCGGAAGAAGCCCGGCCACTTCGCTGCGGCGCTCTCCAGCAGCAGCGCCAGGACCACTGCCGCGACGATCATCACGGTCACCTGCACCACGCCGAACAGGACCATGCGCCCGATCGACTCGACGAAGTTCGCGTTCGAGAGCGCCTTGACGTAGTTGTCGAAGCCCGCGAAGGAGTTGGTGATGCCGCCTTCGCCGAGCAGTCCGCTGCGCTCGACGGAGTTAAACGAGTACCCGATCGCCATCACGATCGGCACGATCATCGTGCCCACGAAGACGATCAGGAACGGCGCCAGCAGGAGCCAGGGTGCTGTCTTGGACCTCATCGTGCCTCCTCCGCGTCCAGTCCCATGTCCCGCATGATCTCGACGATCTTCGTCTGCGTGGCGGGCAGCATGTCCACCAGCGGGACCTCCCCGGTGACGGCGGTGGTCATGCCGTCGCCGACGATCGCGGCGGCGCGCTGCATCATCGGCGCCCACGTCCAGTCCAGATTCTGCCCCTGGGCCATCGGAAGGATGACCTCCTCGTTGTAGTTCTGCCCGGAGAAGAACTCCGAGGGCTGCCGGCGGGTCTCGCCGATGTAGTCCGCGGCCGGCGACCAGCCGATGCCGGAGTATTCGATCATGGCGTCGATGCCCGCGGGGTCGGTGCACATCCAGGTGGCGAACTCGAGCGCCTCGACCGGATGCTTGCTGGTGGACAGGATCGCGGCGGAGGAGCCGCCGTGCCCGCCCGAGGCCACGCCGTCGGGCCAGGTGGGCATCGGGGACACGGCCCACTTGCCCGAGCCGTTCGGCACGGACTGGATCAGCGCGTCGGACCACGAGCCGCTGATGGTGGCCAGCACGTTCCCGTCGCCGGCGGCAGCCATCCAGGGGGTGGAGAAGGCGCCGTAGTTGGTGCCGATGATGCCCGCGTCGAGGATCTCGTCCCAGAACTCGGCGACCCGCATCGAGGGCTCGCCGGTCATGTCCACCACCCAGCCGTCGCCCTCCGGGCGGAACCACACGGCACCGGACTGCATCATCCAGGAGATGAGGTACGAGCCGTCGGAGGGGTCGAGCGTGATCAGCTGCTTGCCGGCCTCGGAGACCGTCCCGGCGGTCTCACGGAACTCCTCCCAGGTGGCCGGGGGCTGCAGCCCCAGCTCCCCCTCGAGCACCTCGCGGTTGTAGAAGGTGGCCACCGGGCCGGTGTCCTGCGGGACGGCCCAGTGCGTCTCACCGACCATCGCCTGGGTGAGGGCGCCGGGGTCGAAGGCGTCGGCCTGGGCGGCGAAGTCGTAGCGGTCGAGGTCCACCAGGGCGCCGGCGAGAGCGAACTCGGGCACCTGGCGCAGCTCGATCTGGGCGATGTCAGGGCCGCCCCCGGCCGCCACCGCGGAGAGGATCTTCGCGTAGCCGCCGGTGTTGCCGCCGGGGATCCAGGTGGTCTCCACCCGGATCCGGTCCTGCTGGGCGTTGAAGACGTCGGCGACCTTCTGCAGGTCCTTCAACCAGGCCCAGTACGTGATGGTCACCGGGCCGTCGGCGGGCGGGATCGCGGCCTGGTCGTTGACCATGCCGGGGTTCGGGGGTGCGCAGGCGGCGAGCCCGGCGAGCACCCCCGCTCCGGTCCCCGCCAGCGCGGCGCGCCGGCTCAGACGTGGCTTCATCGCTCTCCTAGTCCTTCCTCGTCGTCG
>CAZHSL010000425.1:0-2840 GCA_964535185.1 uncultured Corynebacterium sp. | reverse complement strand
CGGAGAGGGACTCCTCGATGTCGTCGAGCAGGGCGATGCGCACCTCGGCGTCGACGCCGTCGGCCGCGAGCAGCCTGCGCAGGGCCTCCGCGATGACGGTGTGCATCCCGTCGGGATAGATGGCCTGCACCGAGGCGTCGAGCTTCTCGTGCCGGTTCTCGCCGAAGACGGCGATGCGCAAAGTCATGGTGTCCTTCATCCTGTCGCTGATGGGGCGGGTCCCCGGGGGGACGGTCCCCCATCGTAGGCGCGGGCGCTCGCAGAACTGTGACCGGCATGTGATGTGCTTCTCACGCTCTCGGCACTATGGTCGATGCCAGGCTCCTTCAACGGCGAGGGAGCCTCTTCCATGTCGGGGACGGAGCAGGCGGGAGCAGGCAGGGCCAGCGTCAGAGCGGGCGGGAGCGCACCGGGCGTCCGTCGGCTGCGAGGTGGCGCTCGAGCGCGGCGGAGGTCTCCAGGTGCCGCCGGGCCGCACGGGCCCGGCCCGATGCGCCGCCGAGCGCACGTCCCGCCCCGGCACCCCAGCGGTGGCGCACCTCGACGGCGTCCGGCAGCTCCCGCAGCTCGAGCAGCGCGGAGAGGCGGAACCGGGAGCCGGCGAAGGCACCCAGCAGCAGCGTGCGCCGCAGGCTGCCGGTCCCGACCTCGAGCCGGCCCGGTCCCCGTTCGTGCACCGTCCAGCCGTGCGCGGTGAAGAACTCCGCGACCGCACGCGTGACGGTGTCCAGGTCGCCCGCGACGGTGAGGACCGTGCCCGTGCGGCGATCGGTGCTCACCGCAGCCGCGCCGCCTCGGCCTCGCCCCGGCCCTCCCCGAGCGGGCGCAGCTCCGCGTTCGCCAGGTGCGGGACCTCGCGGTGCTCGTGCGGATCCCGCCCCGCCCCGACGGCCAGCGCGATCTGCAGCACGTCGCCGTGGGCGACCAGCACCACCGGCGCCTCCCGCGCGAGCTCGTCGGCCTCCTCGAGGACGGCGCGGACCCGTGCGGCGACGGCGGCGACCTGCTCGACGCCGCCGGCGTGGGTGCCGCGGTCGCGGTCCACCTGCCAGATCTGCTCGTAGGCGCTCGCGGGTCCCTCGTCGTGCCGGCCGAAGCTGCGTTCCCGCAGCCGCTCGTCCACGCGCGGCGGTGCCGCGCCGAGCCCGGCGGCGAACTCCTCGGCGGTCTGCAGGGCGCGCGCGAAGTCGCTCGAGACGACCACGGTGCGCGGCCCGAGCCCCTGGGCGAGACCCTCCCGGGCCGCCTGCCGGGCCTGGTCGCGGCCGTGCGCGGTCAGCCCCACGTCCGTCAGCGCCCGCGGGCCGGGGGCCGACACGATCAGGCCCTCGACGTTCGCGGTGGACTCGCCGTGGCGGAGCACCCAGACCCGGTCCGCCGCGGGGCTCATGGGCTGGTGATCTTGCCGGGGTTGAGGTTCCGGCCGGGGTCGTTGTCGGCCAGCAGCCCCTTGATCATGCGCTCGCCCACCTCGCCGATGTCCTCGGTGATCCACGGCTGGTGCTCGGTGCCCACCGCGTGGTGGTGCGAGACGGTGGAGCCGAGGTCCACGAACGTCTGCTGCACCGCGTTCTTCGCCGCGTAGTACTGCTCGAGCGCCTGCTCGTCCGAGGAGTAGGGGAAGGCGAAGGTGAAGTAGAGGCAGGCCCCGGCGTGGTAGCTGTGCGACATGTGGCAGAACATGAAGCCGGGCAGGCCCTGCTCCGCCTGGACGGCGTAGAAGGCGTCGTAGACCTTCGAGTGGACCTCGTTGATCTTCGACCAGGTCGCCCCGGTGTCGCACACGTCGCCGAACACCTGGTAGTTCATGAGGAAGTCGCGCAGGTAGGGGGTGTCGAACTTCTTCTGGTCGTAGATCGCGCCCGGCCCTGCGCCGAGCGTGATGCCGCCGGCGTTCTTGACGATCTTCTTCACGATCGCCTTCTGCTGCTCGACGGCCTCCTTCGACCCCTCGAAGCAGACGTACGAGATCGACATCTCGTTCGTGGTGTCCCAGCCCTTTGAGCGCAGGTACGCGAACAGGCCGTCCTGCACCTTCGCGGCGACCTTCCCCTTCGCTGAGGTGGGCTCCTTGACCATGGCGAGGCTGAACTCGGTCTCGGGGCCGTCGGAGAGGCGGGTGAAGGTGGGCGAGACGTCGGTGGAGCGCGCGATCGCGTGCATGCCGCGGATGCCGTGCTCCCAGTCGGGGTACATGTAGGCGATCACCTGGCGCACCGGGGCGATGCGGTGCACCTGCACGGTGACCTCGGTGATCACGCCGAGGCGGCCCTCGCTGCCCAGGATCATCTCGTGCACGCTGGGCCCGGAGTCGCGGCCCGGGATCGGCTTGGTGACGGCCACCCCGTCGGGGTGGACCATGCGCAGGCCGCGCACGATGTCCTCGATGTCGCCGTACTTGTCGGACTGCATGCCGGAGGAGCGGGTCGCCGCCCAGCCGCCGAGGGTGGAGTAGGTGAAGGAGTCCGGGAAGTGGCCGACGGTCCAGCCCAGGGCGTTCAGCTGCTCCTCGAGGTCCGGGCCGTACACGCCCGCCTCGACGCGGGCGAGGCCCGCGGTGTCGTCGATCTCGATGACCTCGCGCAGGCGGCCGAGGTTCATGGTGAGGATCGGGCGCTGCTCGGAGACGTCCGGGGTGACCGAGCCGGAGATGCAGGAGCCGCCGCCGTAGGGGATCAGCACCAGGTCCTGCTCGAGCACGATCCGCAGGATCGCGGCGACGTCCGCCTCGGAGCCCGGGTACACGACCGCGTCCACGAGGCGCTCGAAATGGCCGCCCCGCACCCGGAACAGGTCCGGCAGGGAGCGGCCGAAGGAGTGGACGACGCGGTACTCGTCGT
>CAZHSL010000424.1:0-2856 GCA_964535185.1 uncultured Corynebacterium sp. | reverse complement strand
CACGTCTATCGGGACCGTCTGGAGCTGCCTCTGACTGACTCCTCGTTCCGCACGCTGCCGGCGACTCCAGCGGCGCTGGAGGGACTGGACTACGTGCTGGCCATCTGCGACGAGGCGGGGGTCATCTCCCGTGACGTCTTCGAGGTCGTCCAGCTCGCCCAGGGCAAGCGCGAGCGCAGCGTCCTTGTCGCGATCGGCACGCCGGGCCCGCGCCTCGACGACCAGGTGCTCCTGAGCCTGCGGGACTATCACCGCGACCACCCGGAGGACTCCACGCTGGCGTTCCGGGAGTGGTCGGCTGCCGGTTTCGAGCATCACCCGGTCGACTGCACCCACTGCTGGGAGCTGGCGAACCCGGCGCTGGACGACTTCTTGCACCGGGACGCTCTGACGGCTCTGCTGCCCCCGAAGACGCGTGAGGCGACGTACCGGCGCGCGAGGCTCTGCCAGCTCGCGACGGAGCACGAGGGCGGCTTCCTGCCGCCGGGAGTGTGGGACGACCTCGCGACGGGCGAGCCCGTCCCGGACGGGGCGCGGGTCGTCATCGCGATGGACGGCTCCTTCTCCTCGGACACCACCGCGCTCGTCGTCGCGACGGTCTCAGCCGAACCGCACTTCGACGTGGTGAAGACGTGGGCGAAGCCGCCGGGTGATGACGAGTGGCGGGTGCCGATCCTCGAGGTGGAGGACGAGATCCGCGCCGCCTGCCGCCGCTGGGACGTCGTCGAGGTCGTCTGCGACCCGTTCCGTTTCGCCCGGACGATGCAGGTGCTCGAGCAGGAGAAGATCCCGATCGTCGAGTTCCCGTGGTCACCGTCCCGGATCACTGCCGCGACCGGGGACTTCTACCAGGCGGCGGTCGCGGGGAAGCTTACCCACTCCGGGAACGCGACGCTGGCCGCGCACGTGGCGGCCGCGGTTATGCGGGAGGACGCGCGCGGGGTCCGGGTCGATAAGGCGTCCCGCTCCCGGTCCGCGCCGCACATCGACTGCCTGGCCGCGGCCCTCATGGCGCACAGCCGGGCAACCTGGCGGGCCCGCCGACGCCGCGGGCGAGCCGCTTCTTTCAAACGATAGGAGAATCATGAACGACCTTCTGCACACTCTGACGACGAAGCTCGACGCTGGGTCCGCTGAGCGTTCCCGCCTCGATTCCTACTACGCGGGCACGAACGCGCTCACGTACTTGGCCCCGGAGGCCCGTGAAGCGCTCGGTAACCGCCTCTCGCGGGTCGCCGCCAACATCCCCCGCCTCCTCGTCGACGCGGCCGCTGAACGGCTGCGGGTGACCGGTTTCGAGGGCGTGGACGTCTGGCCCCACTGGCAGCGTCTCCACGGCCACACGGTCGCCGACCAGGTGCATCGTGAGGCCCTGATCCTCGGCGACGCGTTCGTGCTCGTGTGGGGCGACGATCGGGGCAACCCGATTCTCTCCCCCGAGTCCCCGCACCACGTCGCCGTCATCACCGACCCGGCGACGGGACAGGTGCTTCACGCGATCAAGCGCTGGACGAGCGGCCAGACGACGTTCGCGATCGTGTACGGCCCCGAGGAGATCACCACGTACCGCGCTGACGTCGCTGGTGCCACGTCCGGCGGGTTCCGGGTCGTCGAGACCGTGGCGAACCCTCTCGGCGTTGCCCCGGTCGTCGGGTTCGTGAATTCCGGTCGAGTGGGCCAGCCGGGCCACAGCGAGATGGAGACCGTCATCCCGCTCGCGGACGCCAACACGAAGCTCCTGACCGACCTGCTGACGGCCTCGGAGGCCACGGCCCGGGCCCGCCGCTGGGCGTCCGGCATCGAACTGACCGAGGACGCAGACGGCAACGTCGTCTCCCCCTTCGCTGAGAACGACAAGATGATGGTCAGCGAGTCTCCCGAGGCCCGGTGGGGTCAGCTGCCCGGCGCCGATCTCGCGAGTTATGACAAGGCGGTCGGTGTCGTCATGCGACAGATCTCGGCCGTCTCCGGCCTCCCGGAGCACATGCTCGGCATCGGCGGCGACAACCCCACGTCGGCGGACTCCATGCGCGCGTCCGAGGCGGCACTGACGGCGAAGGCGGAAGCGAAGCAGCGAATTTTCGGACGGTCCTGGGCGCAGGTCGCCCGTCTCCTCGCAGCGGTCCAGTCCGGCGGCCCGGTCACCGACACCCCGGTCACGACGACCTGGGCCGACCCGACCACGAGAAGCGAGGCCGCTGTCGCCGACGCCACCGTCAAGTTGGTCCAGTCCGGTGTCCTGCCCGTCTCCTACGCGCTCCAGCGGCTCGGGTACAACGAGAACGAGATCGCCGAGATCCGTGCTGCGCGTCGCGCTGAGGCCCTGGACGCGACCGGTCTGCTCCTGGGCGGCGGTGAGCAGTGAACGAGCTGGAGAAGTTGCTGGACCGTCTCACCCTCGGTCAGCAGGCCCGCGTCGGCGAGGCGCTGGACGCGTTCGAGGCCGGTCGCATCACTGAGGGCGAGTTCGTCGACCTCGTCCGCGACATCGTCCTCGTCGGAAACGCGGCCGGCTACAACCTGGGCGCGACGCTGGCACGGTCCCTTATCGAGCGGGAGGTCGCCCGCCCGCAGGTCACCCCGGCAGTCCCGGCAGGCCCTCACCTGGACGAGGAGCGCATCGGCGCGGCGCTGGCGACGATCCTCGCCTCCAGTGAGGACACGCGGATGCAGCTCGTTCGGCTCGCGACGAACGAGCCACAACAGGCCGCGGCGGATGGACAGCACGACGTGATCCGCGAGTCCGACGTCGTGCACGGCTACGTCCGCGACCTCGAGGCGGGCCACTGCGAACTGTGCACGTGGCTCTACCGCGACGGCCACGTGTGGCCCGCCGAGAAGCCCATGCACCGGCAC
>CAZHSL010000423.1:1619-2860 GCA_964535185.1 uncultured Corynebacterium sp. | reverse complement strand
GGCCTTCACGGCCGAGAGCGGCTGGAACGTGAGCATCGACGTGGTGCCGTGGGGCGATTACTGGACCCGCCTGCCCCTGGACATCGCCAGCGGCGACGCGGCCGACGTCTACTGGGTGAACTCCGCGAACTACATCCAGCTCAAGGACTCCGACGCGCTGCTGGACATCAACGAGATCATCCCCGACGGTGCGAGCCAGTGGGAGAAGTCCGTGGTGGACCTCTACACCCGCGACGGCGGCCTCTGGGGCGTCCCCCAGATCTGGGACTCGATCGCCCTGTTCTACAACAAGGCCCTGGTGGAGGAGGCGGGCGTGGACCCGTCGGCCCTCGCCTTCGATCCGGCTGCGGACAGCGACTCGCTGCGGGAGGCAGGCGCCGCGCTGACCGTGGACGGCAACGGCGCGCATCCGGGCGAGGACGGCTTCGACGTCGACTCCCGCGAGCAGTTCGGCTTCAACTCGCAGGCCGACCGGCAGGCGATCATCGGCCCGATGCTGGCCGCGAACGGTGCCCAGTGGCAGAAGGACGACGAGTACGTGTTCGCCTCCCCCGAGGGGATCGAGGCGTTCCAGTACATGGCGGACCTGATCAACGTCGAGCACATCGCCCCCAGCGCCGCCGACACCAACGAGAACGGCGACTTCACCCGCGACCTGTTCACGCAGGGCAAGCTGGGCCTGTTCCAGTCCGGGCCGTACAACCTGCTGCCGGTCTCCGAGGGCGTGGCCGACTCCTTCGAGTGGGCGCTGGCCGCGCCGGTCTCCGGACCGGAGGGGCCGAAGTCGCTGGTCCACGGCGTGGTCGCGGTGGGCAACGCGAAGGCCGACGACGCCCAGCAGGAGGGCATCGCCGAGCTGCTGACCTGGCTCGGGTCCAAGGAGGGGCAGCTGCCGCTGGCGGAGAAGGGCGTCTCCTTCCCGGGCCACGTGGAGGCGCAGGACGCGTTCCTCGCCTTCTGGGAGGACAAGGGCGTGGACGTGAGCGTGTTCGTCGACGCCGCGAAGAACGCCGCCGAGGCCGACACCGGCGCCCGCGCCAACGCCGGCCTCACCGCCGCGATGCCGATCTTCCAGGAGGTCTTCATCGGCCGCCTGAGCGCCGAGGAGGGCATCCCGCAGGCGCAGGAGGAGGGCAACGCCGCAATGGCGGGCTGAGCCGCAGCGCGGCGGGCTGCAGCCCTCTCCCGCCGCCCTGCCTCTCCACCACTCCTTCACGATCCGTCCCCGGGACGCACCCGAG
>CAZHSL010000423.1:0-1519 GCA_964535185.1 uncultured Corynebacterium sp. | reverse complement strand
GCCCCGCACGCCCCCGGCATCGTCGCCGAGCACGTCTCGCGCGCCTTCGGCAGCGTGCAGGCGGTGCACGATCTGAGCTTCACCGCCCCGCGCGGGGCGGTCACGGCGCTCGTGGGCCCGAACGGCTGCGGCAAGTCGACGCTGATGCTGATGCTCGCCTCGCTGCTGGCTCCCGATGCGGGCCGGGTGCTGATCGACGGGGTGGACCCGTCGGCCGACTCCCCGGGAGTGCGCGCGACCGTGGGCTGGATGCCGGACCAGTTCGGCGCCTGGGACTCGCTGCGCGTGGCGGAGGTGCTCGAGGTGATGGGGCGCGCCTACTTCCTGCCGACGGCTCAGCGCCGACAGCGGGTGGACGAGCTGCTGCAGCTGATGGATCTGGCCTCCCTCGCGCAGCAGCCCGCGCACGTGCTCTCCCGCGGGCAGAAGCAGCGCCTGGGCCTGGCGCGTGCGCTGATCCATGCCCCGTCGGTGCTGATCCTGGACGAACCCGCCTCCGGTCTCGACCCGGCCTCGCGGCGCCGCCTGCTGCACGTGGTGCGTTCGCTCGCCGGGACGGGCACGACGGTGCTGATCTCGAGCCACATCCTCTCCGAGCTCGAGGAGATGGCCGATCACGTGGTGTTCATGGACGCCGGGCGCGTGGTGGATGCCTCGAGCGTGCGGGACCTGGCCGCGCGCCCGCGGACCTGGCGGATCGCGTCCCTGCATCAGCAGCGGCTGGCGGAGGCGCTGCACCACCTCGGGGTGCGGCACGGCGAGGTGCTCGGCGCGGAGCGCACCACCTCCGGCCATGCCGAGGTGCTCGTGCAGCTGCCCGACGAGGCGACCGCCTCCCGCCTCCTGGCGGACCTCGCCGCCGCCGGGGCGCAGGTCATCGGCTTCGGCCCGGCGACCGGGCGGCTCGAGGCCGCCTACCTCGCCTCGGACGCCGCCCACCGCGAAGGAGCCCTGTGATGAGCACGCCCACCTCGACCCCTCCGCACGGCGGCCCTCCCGGTCCCGCCGTCCCACCCGGCCACGACGATCGGGCCGACGGGCCGGCCGGGCACACCCCCGTCGGCCGTGCCCGTGCCCTGAACGGCACACTCTCGCTGCGCCCGCGCGGGCTGTGGCTGGTGACCTCCCTCGAGCTGCGCCAGCGGCTGCGTTCGGCGCGCTGGTACGTGGCGCTCGCGGTGTGGACGCTGGTGCTGCTGGGCATCGGGGGTCTGGGCCTGGCGCCGACGCTGTACACGGCGCAGTGGGACAGCATCGAACCGGCCGCCGCGATGATCTTCTCCCTGCAGATCATCCTGGTGCTGTTCGCGATGCTGCTGGTGGTCCCGGCGCTCTCGGCCGGTTCGGTCAACGGCGACCGCACGGCGGGGACGCTCGCGAGCCTGCAGGCGAGCCTGCTCAGCCCGCTCGAGATCGTGCTGGGCAAGCTGCTGGCCGGTTTCCTCACCGGCCTCGCGTTCCTGGTGCTGGCCCTGCCGTCGGTGGTGCCGATCGCGCTGCTGGGCGGCATCGGTCCGCT
>CAZHSL010000422.1:0-2862 GCA_964535185.1 uncultured Corynebacterium sp. | reverse complement strand
GATCGTGTACTCGGCCCACTGCTCGAGGGTGGTGATGCCGATCGCGACCGAGGCGATCGAGCAGAAGATGATGGTGTCCACCAGCTCGCCCAGGCCGGAGGAGGTGAACAGGCGGGCGATCAGGCCCCTCTCTCCCATCCTCCGCTTCATGCGGGTGACGACGAAGGAGTTCAGGCTCTGGCCCGCGAGGAAGCCGGCCAGTCCCGCGAGCACGACGATCCACACCGGCCCGAGCGCGAGCTCGAGGGCCTCCTGCTTGGCCAGGCCGTACTCGTCGGGGAACGGCGGCAGGGCGATGATCACCTGGTAGCTGACGGAGGCGAGGACGCTGACGGCGAAGGAGGTGAGGATCGCGCGGCGGGCGCTGCGCGCCCCGTAGAGCTCGGTGATGATGTCGCCGAGGACGTACGCGAGCGGGAAGAGGAAGAAGCCGCCGTCGGTGAGGATCTCGAACCCGGTGCCGGGCACGGTGCCGAAGCTGACGCCCTTGGCGGCGCCGATCCCGGAGAGCACGACCACGGTGACCATGGCGGCGAGGAGGATGTCGAAGTGAGAGCTGCCCCGGTCGGCGTAGACGGCGCCGGCCGGGCGCCCAGACCGGTGCGGGGGCGCGGGAGTGTTCTGTTCTGTCGTCACCGGGGCAGGGTACACAGCCGCACGGGCCGCGACCTCTCGGTCACGGCCCGTGCGCGCGGTCGAGCGCCCCGGTCAGATGCCGGCGGCGCCGTAGTCGTACTCGCCCACGAAGCGCTCGAACTGCTCCTCGCTGCCGTACCAGCGCGCGGAGTCACCGGCGAAGGGCCCCGCATCCGAGTACTGCCACAGCTCCCAGCCCCACCAGCGCCCCGGCAGGGTCGTGGGGGCGTCCTGCTGGTAGGCGGCCAGGAACAGCGGCGAGTTCACCGGGGTCCAGTCCCCCACCACGTCGTTCCACCAGTGCAGATTCGTGTACAGCACGGGGCGGCGCCCCGTCTGCTCGCGGTAGAGGTTCGAGAACCCCATGATCCACTCGCGCATCTCCTGCTGGGAGAGTCCGTAGTCGCGCGGGATCCCGGAGTAGCCCTCGAGGTCGACCATGCCCGGCAGGGTGGCCCCGTCGTCGGACCAGCCGCCGCCGTTGTTGAGGAAGAACTGCACCTGCTCCTCCGGGCCGCCGGAATCGGGGCGGGCGAAGTGGTACCCGCCGCGCACGAGCCCGGCGTTGCCGGCGCCGATGTACTGGTGGTCGAAGGCCGGGCTGCGGTAGGTGCGGCCCTCCGTGGCCTTGACGTAGGCGAAGCGGGAGCCGAGAGCGGCCTGGGCCTCCCAGTCCACCTCCCCCTGCCAGCCGGAGACGTCCTGTCCGTGGATGCCGGCGGCCTGGGCGGCCGGCGCTGCGAGGGCCGCGGTGGCGGTGCCCAGAGCGGCCGCGCCGAGCACACCCCCTCGCATGAGCGAGCGACGGGAGGGCCCGGCGGCTGCGGGCGGAGCGGGAGGAGGGGTGAGATGGCGGGGACGGTATGGGGACATGGCGTCTCCAGGGGGAAGCAGGGATGCGGGATTCGATGATGCGACGGTCGTCACACCGTGCTCACCGTACGGGGTCGATCCCGCCCCGGGGCACCCGCGCCCCGCGTTCCCGGCGTGTCCCGGCGAAACGGACGGATCAGGATCCGGCCGGCACATCCTCCGTGACGAAGGCGTGCAGCGTGCCCAGGATCGTCGTCGCGGCGAGCTCGGTGACGTCCCTGTCCTCCATCTGCTCGCGCAGCATCAGGTCGATGAAGATGCCGATCAGGAGCTGTGCGAGATCCTCCGGAGCCAGCAGCGCCCGGGCACCGGAGGCCTCCAGGCGCAGCGTCAGCAGCGCCCCGATCTGGTCCCGGAGGCGTTCGCGCTGCTCCGCGAGCGCCGCCCGCATCCGCTCGTCCCGCAGCGAGCGCGCGATCGCATCGGAGTAGAGCAGGTACCACTGGCGCCCGAAGGGCCGGATGCCCTCGAACACCGCGAGCATCTCCCCCGCGTCGTCGAGATCCGGGGCGCTGCATCGGCCCGCGTCGTCCCCGTCGCGGACCACCGACTCGACCGAGGCGTTCGCGATCGCGATGAGCTCGGCGGTGACCTCGTCGAACAGTGCGGTGAAGACCTCCTCCTTGGAGGAGAAGTTCGAGTAGAAGGCGCCGCGGGTGAATCCGGCGGCGGTGACCAGGTCGTCGACCGTGGCACCGTCGATCCCCTTCTCGACGAACACCTCGAGCGAGGCGCGGACGAGTTTGGTGCGGGTGTTCTCCCGGCGCCGTGTGGCTGCGGACTCGGGCAGCGGGTCGAACAGTTCGGTCATGGCTCCTCGTCGGGGTGGGCGCGGGGTGCGCCGGCTCTCACTGCCCGGTCCGGCGTTGTCGCCGGGGGCGATGTGCCGATAATATCTCATCGATACATTCGTGTATCGAATGCGTGGGCGTCTCGAGCAGGCGGTCCGGCGTCACCTGCTCGAGCCCGTCCTGGAGGTCCCGTGTCCTCGTCCCTGTACCGCCTCGGTCGCCTGATGGCCTCGCTGCGCTGGAAGATCGTCGGCGCCTGGCTGGTGCTGCTGGTGATCATCGGCGGCCTCGCCGTGGGCCTCGGTGGCACCTTCAGCTCCGACATCGAGATCCCCGGCACAGAGGGTCAGCGCGGCATCGACGCCCTGGCCACCCGCTTCCCGGAGATGGGAGGCACCTCCGGGCAGGTGGTGTTCGTCACCGAGGACGGCTCCACGGTCGATGAGCACCAGGACGAGATCGATGCGCTGATGACCGAGATCGGCGAGGTCGAGTACGTCTCCGTCGCCCCGTCCCCCTTCGACGACCTCTCCCCCGGCACCCGCTCCGACGACGACACCGC
>CAZHSL010000421.1:0-2883 GCA_964535185.1 uncultured Corynebacterium sp. | reverse complement strand
AACAAATGGCATCAATAAACAGACACGCTATTGAGATATCAAGCAACACGCGCACATCGTCGTCTTCCCGCGTCTGCGGGTCGAGTCTGAGGCTCGGAGGTGCCGGCGGATGAGTCCGTCCGACGAAGTGTGCTTCGTCGTCCCGGCGCGGATCACTACTCTAGCAGTGTTCTGCGGCCCGGTCCAACTCCGCTGGGTGTGCTCCCGGTCTCGTGCGGATCGACGCGCGATCCGCTCGGTGACCTGGTCACCCTCGCTGCTCCGGTCTCCCGGTCCAGCGGCCCTCAGCTGTCCCGCTCTGCGCCGCTCCGTCCGCCCTCCGTGAGGAGGTGTCCGGCCCGCCGCGTCTGCGTTCTCGCTGCTGACAAGAAGGAACATTACGGGGCCCCCGGGGGTGCGTCAAACCGGCTGATCCGCCCGTCCGGCGGCTGGAAGTTCGTCCATCACCGCAGGTCGCACCGCATTTTCCGGGATCGGGAAAGCGCTCCTCGGGCTGGATGTGACCCGCGTCTGAGAGGGGGGTCACCGCCCCTTCTCGTCGGCTTGACAGTTTCGGTTGCGCTCGCGTACGAGCGCCGTCCGCTGTCCGCAGTGCCGCCTCTGCGCCCGGCGTCCTGCGCAGCCGCGAGCCGCCCCGATGCCTCCGACTCGAACGGACGAGCCCCGAGGGACGTCGAGGGGACGTCTCCCGGGGCTCGTCGATCGGCCGGTGCGGTGCGCGTGCCGTCAGCCGGCGATCCGGACCATGGCGGCGTTCTTGCGACCGCGGCGCAGCAGCAGGTGCCCGCCCGGCAGCGGATCGAGGTCTGCGACCTCGGTCTGCAGCGCCTCGGAGCTGATCTTCTCCCCGTTGACGGAGAGCCCTCCGCCGTCGGCGTCACGACGGGCCGCTCCCTTGGAGGCGGTGATCCCGGCGTCGATGAAGGCGTCCACCAGGGTCGTGGTGGGTGCGACCGTGGCCCCGGGCAGCTCCCGGGCGACCGCCTGCAGGGTCGGGCCGTCGAGCTCGCGCACGTCGCCACGGCCGAAGAGCACCGCGGCCGCGGCCTTCGCCTGCGAGGTCGCCTGTTCGCCGTGGACCATCGTGGTGAGGTCGTCGGCCAGGAGCTTCTGCGCCGCGCGCTGGTGCGAGGCCTCCTCGGTCGCGCGCTCGAGCTCCGCGATCTCCTCGCGGGTGCGGAAGGTGAAGAACCGCAGGTAGTTCACGACGTCCGCGTCCGCCGCATTGAGCCAGAACTGGTGGAAGGCGTACGGGCTGGTGAGCTCCGCATCCAGCCACACCGCTCCGCCCTCGCTCTTGCCGAACTTGGTGCCGTCCGCCTTGGTGACCAGAGGGGTGGTCATCGCGTGGACGTCCTCCCCCTCGACCTTGTGGATCAGATCGACACCTGCCAGGAGGTTGCCCCACTGGTCGTTGCCCCCGTACTGCAGGGAGACGCCGTGCCGACGGTGCAGCTCGAGGTAGTCGATGCCCTGGAGCACCTGGTAGCTGAACTCGGTGTAGCTGATGCCCTCATCGCTCTGCAGGCGCCGGGCGACGGTGTCCTTGGCGAGCATCGTGCCCATGCGGAAGTGCTTGCCCATGTCCCGCAGGAAGTCCAGGGCGCTGATCTGCCCGATCCAGTCGAGGTTGTTCACCATCGTGACCGCGTACTCGCCCTCGAGATCCAGGAAGCGGGAGATCTGGCCGCGCAGGCTCTCCACCCACTGCCCGACGATCTCGGCGTCGTTGAGCACCCGCTCACCGGACATCCGCGGGTCGCCGATCAGGCCGGTCGCCCCGCCCACCAGGGCGTAGGGGTGGTGGCCGGCCAGCTGGAGCCGGCGCATGGTGAGCACCTGGGTCAGATGGCCGACGTGGAGGGACGCCGCCGTCGGGTCGAAACCGCAATACAGGCTGACCGGTCCGTCCGCCAGAGCGCTGCCGAGCGCCTCGCGCCCGGTGGTCTGCACGACGAGTCCTCGCCAGGCGAGCTCGTCCAGGACGGAATGCATCGATCGGTTCCTCTCGGTGGGGGCGTGGGGCGCCGGTGCATGGCACCCGTCGGCCAGTATTCCATCTCGCGGGTGCGGGGCGCGGGGCCGATCACCGGCCATCGGATCCCCGGCCCCGGTGGGAGGTGAACGGCTGTGCGGCGTCCACCTCCCACCGGAGGCTGGCCTCCGGTGGCCCGAGGGGCGGGACCGGCCTCAGCTGTCGCGGGTGAAGCGGCGCAGGGACGCGGCGGCCGCTTCCGCGGCGTCCTCCTGCTCCGCCACCCGCACGGGCGCGGTGCCGCCCTTGGCGTCGCGGGAGGCGATCGAGCCGTCGACCGAGAGCACGGAGCGGACGGAGCCGTCGAGGTGCTCGGAGATCGAGGTCAGCTCCTCGTCGGTGAGATCCCACAGCTCCTTGTCCTGCTCCTCGGCGACCCTCACGCAGGCTCCCGAGATCTCGTGCGCGCTGCGGAACGGCACACCGCGGCGCACCAGGTGATCGGCGATGTCCGTGGCCAGGGAGAAGCCCTGCGGGGCGAGCTCGGCCATGCGGTCGGTGTGGAAGGTCAGCGTCGCCATCATCCCGGTGAACGCCGGCAGCACCAGATCGAGCGAGTCGACCTGGTCGAACACCGGCTCCTTGTCCTCCTGCAGGTCCCGGTTGTACGCCAGCGGCAGCGCCTTCAGCGTGGTCAGCAGGCCCACCAGGTCACCGACCACCCGGCCGGCCTTGCCGCGGGCGAGCTCGGCGATGTCCGGGTTCTTCTTCTGCGGCATGATCGAGGAGCCGGTGGAGTAGGCGTCGTCCAGCGTGATGAACGAGAACTCCTTGGTGTTCCACAGGATGATCTCCTCGGCCAGGCGCGAGAGGTCGATGCCGATCATCGCGAGCACGAAGGAGAACTC
>CAZHSL010000420.1:0-2886 GCA_964535185.1 uncultured Corynebacterium sp. | reverse complement strand
CCCATCGCATCCTCACCGCGCTGCGCGGTTCCGGCATCGACTCGGTCGCGCTCACACGCACCGGCTACCCGGTGATGCTCGGAAAGCCGTTCGCGACGGACGAGGACGTGGTGGACGGGATCCGCTACGTGCGGACCCTGCCGCGCCGACTGCCCCGCACGCAGGAGGACAGGCTGCAGGCCGAGGTGGAACGTGCCCTCGAACTCGTGGCCGAGTTCCGTCCGCACGTCATCCACGCCACGACGAACTACTTCAACGCACTCGTGGCGCAGGCGGTCTCGGCGGCGACTGGCGTGCCGTGGATCCTCGAGGTGCGGGGGCTCATGGAGAAGACCTGGATCGCCTCGCACGCCGATGACCAGGAGCAGCGCAGGGCGGCAGCCTCCGAGAAGGCACGCACGGTCGCGCTGCGGGAGGCCGAGCTGGCCTCTGCCGCCGGGGCCGTCGTGACTCTCAGCGACACGATGGTCGCGGAGCTGGCCGACCGAGGTATCGAGGCCGGCGCGGTCACGGTCGTTCCGAACGGGGTGGACGATGCACTCCTGGACGAGCACCTCACGGTGGCCGACGCACGTGAGGCAGTCGGGCTGGAGGCACGGCATGGGGCGTTCCTGGTCGGCGCGGTGAGCGCGCTGATCGACTACGAGGGCTTCGACACGCTGCTGCGTGCGGCGGCGACGCTCCGCGAGGACCCGCGCACCGACCCGTCGCTGCGCGATGGCCTGCAGGTCGTGCTCGCCGGCGACGGAACCGCCGCTGCCGGCCTGCGGGTGCTGGCGCAGGAGCTGGGGATCGGCGACCGCGTGACCATGCCGGGCCGTGTCCCACGTGAGGACGCCCGGAACTGGGTCCAGGCGCTCGATGTCGTGATCGTGCCGCGACACGATCTCGAGGTGGCGAGAACCGTCACCCCGCAGAAGCCGGTCGAAGCGATGGCGCTGGCACGCCCCGTGATCGTGAGCGACCTGCCCGCGCTGCGTGAGACGGTGACCGACAGCGCCGGGAACTGCGTGGGAGCTCTGGTGCCGGCCGGGGACCATCCCGCTCTCGCCGAGCGGATCCATGCGCTCTGGGCGGATCCCGCCCGGCGCGCGCGTATGGCGGCGGACGGGACCGCCCTCGCGGCAGAGCGGACGTGGCCCGAGTTGGTGAGACGATATGACGCGGTCTACGTCCAGGTCGGGTCCGACCGTCGAGGAGGAGCAGCGCGTGGTGAGTGACGTCAAGCAGCCACCGGAGGTGGTGCGTGCGCTCGAGGTGCACGGCATGGACGCCTCGGGTCTCTCGCCGATCGGGGTGCGCCCGCCGCTGGACCAGTACCTGCGGGAGCTGTGGGGGCGGCGCCACTTCATCTGGATGGACTCCCGGCACCGGCTGGCCACGAAGAACGCACGGAACCGCCTGGGCCGCGTCTGGCTCGTGCTGCGGCCGATGCTCGACGCCCTGCTCTACTTCGTGATCTTCGGGCTGATCATCGGTGCTCGCGGTGGGATCGAGAACTTCGCCGCGTACGTGGTGGTGGGGATCCTGATGTTCCAGTCCACCATGCGCAGCGTCAGCCAGGGGCCCGGACTGATCCGGAGCGGAAGCGCGATGATCCGGGCGTTCTCGTTCCCGCGCGCTGCGATCCCCATCTCCTGGGCGATCCGTGATGCGCTGCAGATGAGGTTCACTCTGCCGGTGGCGCTGGTGATGATCATGGTGATCCCCCCGAACGAGATGCCGGGATGGACCTGGCTGCTGGTGGTGCCGATCTTCGCACTCCAGATGGTCCTCAACCTGGGCATCGCCTTCCTGCTGGCCCGCGTGGGATTCGTGTTCCCCGATGCCTCGCAGGTGATGGGGGTCGTGGCGCGGTTCCTGATGTACGGCTCGGGAGTGATCTTCCCGGTGGAGCACTACCTGGGGCGCCTGGACAGCCCGTTGCTCGAGCTGGCGATCGAGGCGAACCCGATCTATCACATGCTCGTGCTGTACCGCTCGGCCCTGATCGACAACTCCGTTGCGCCGATCGAGTCCTGGCTGGTCTTCGGAGCATGGGCCGTGGGGCTCCTGCTCGTGGGATTCCTGGTGTTCTGGGAGGGGGAGGCGAGCTATGGCGACGACCGCTGACCGCACCGGGACCGCTGCCGCACCCGATGAGGATGCGGCGATCGAGCGGTGGGTGGCACCGCCGGAGTCCCCGCTGACCGTGGTGGCGCATGACGTCAAGGTGCGTTACCAGGCCCCTCGCACCGATCGCACCCCCCCGACCACGTTGCGGGGGCGGCTGATGCGCCGACGCATGGTCTCGGTGGCCGCGGTGCGCGGCGTCTCGTTCACGGCACGCTCCGGCGAATTCATCGGCATCATCGGCCGGAACGGCTCCGGCAAGTCGACGCTGCTGCGGGTCCTGGCCGGCCTGGAGGCGCCGACGCGCGGCACCGTCCTCACGTCGGCGAAACCCATGCTGCTCGGCGTGAGCGCCGCCCTCATCCCGGAGCTCACCGGCGCGGAGAACATCAAGCTCGGCGGCCTGGCGATGGGCCTCGCCCCGCAGCAGGTGGACGACATGTTCGAGGACGTCGTCGAACTCTCAGCCCTCGGCGACGCGATCGATCTGCCGATGCGCACCTACTCCTCGGGGATGGCCGCCCGGCTCAAGTTCGCGATCTCCCTCGGCGCGGATCCTTCCATCCTCATGATCGACGAGGCGCTCTCCACGGGCGATGCCACCTTCGCGGAGCGGTCCAAGCGTGCGATGGACGACATGCTCACCCGGGCCGGAACCGTCTTCCTCGTGAATCATGCGGCGCAGACCATCGAGAACATGTGCTCACGCGCGATCTGGATGGAGCGCGGCCGGATCGTGATGGACGGCGATGCCGTCGAGGTGGCGCGGAAGTA
>CAZHSL010000419.1:0-2890 GCA_964535185.1 uncultured Corynebacterium sp. | reverse complement strand
GCTCGGCGAGGCCGAGCCGGGCGTAGGCGCCGGTGCCGACGATCAGCACGCTGCGACCGGCGAAGCCGCCCAGCTCGATCTCGGCACGGTCCACCGCGACGGTCGCGCCGCTGCGCCCGGCCGCCCCCACCGGGGCCTGGGTGGCCACCGACTTCGCACAGCGGAAGCCGTGCTGGAAGAGGTCGTGGAGCATCGAGGTGGTCCGGCCCTCGCGGCGCGCGGCCTCGTAGGACTGCCGCACCTGCCCGGCGATCTCGGCCTCGCCGAGCACCAGGGAGCGCAGCCCCGAGGTGACCTCGTAGAGGTGCTGGGGGACGGGATCGTCCATCGCCGCGTCGAAGCACAGCGAGACCACCTCGCGGTCCAGCCCGCTGGTGCGGGCGACCGCGTCGACGACCAGGTCCACTCCCTCGTGGAAGCGGTCGGCGTCGAGGTAGACCTCGAGCCGGTTGCAGGTGCTCACCACGACCTCGCCGGCGATGACGGGGTCCTCGCCGGCGGCGGCGCGTTCGGTCTGGAGCTCGTCGATGACGGTCGGGAGGGCGTCCGCGCCCCGGGTCAGGGCGTCGAGCACCTCGAGATCGAGGTGCTCGTGGGAGGCACGGAGAGCGACGAGCATGATCCTCAGTCTAGGCATGCTCGGCGCCCCTCCCGAAGGGCCTGGGAGCGTCTCCCGGATTCGTGTGCACAATGGAGTGTCATGACACAGAACCCCATGTCAGAGCCCACTTTTGCAGACAGTGCGTCAGATCGATCGCGACACCTGTCAGCATCCGGGAACGCCGCAGGCCCCGGGCTCGCCTCCACTGCCGCCACCCCCTCCGCGCACCCCACCGCACCCTCGCCCGCACTGCCCCCGGAGCACCCGGCGCAGCGCCCGGCCGCCGAGGGCGGCGTGGCCGACGCCTCACTGCTGCAGGAGCTGCGCGGGGTGAGGAGCGCCACCCCCAGCGTGTGGTTCATGCGACAGGCGGGGCGCTCCCTGCCGGAGTACCGCGCCCTGCGCGAGGGCACCACGATGCTCGACTCCTGCGTGCGCCCCGAGATGGCCGCGGAGATCACCCTCCAGCCGGTGCGGCGCCACCGCGTGGACGCCGGCATCTTCTTCTCCGACATCGTGGTCCCGGCCCGGCAGGCCGGCCTCGGGGTCGAGATCCGCCCGGGCGTCGGCCCCGTCTTCGACCATCCCGTGCGCACCGTGGCGGACATCGACGCGCTGCCCGCCCTCGGCGACGACTACGAGGCGGCGCTCGAGCCGATCCGCGAGGCGGTGCGCCTGACCGTCGCGGAGCTGGGCACCACGCCGCTGATCGGCTTCGCCGGCGCGCCCTTCACCGTGGCCAGCTACATGGTCGAGGGCGGCCCGAGCCGCGACCACCTGCGCACCCGTGCGCTGATGCGCACCGAGCCCGAGGCCTGGGCGCGCCTGGCGGGCTGGGTCGCGGAGCTGTCGGGGCGCTTCCTGCGCGCCCAGGTGCTCGCGGGCGCCTCGGCCGTGCAGCTGTTCGACTCCTGGGTGGGGGCGCTGAGCGCCGAGCAGTACGTCGCCCACGTCCAGCCGCACTCCGCCGCGGCCTTCGGCCACGTCGCGGACCTCCCGGTGCCGCGCCTGCACTTCGGGGTGGGCGCCGCCCACCTGCTGCCGCAGATGCACGCCGCCGGGGCCACCGCGATGGGCGTGGACCACCGGCTGCGGCTGGACCAGGCCCTCGCGGTGCTCCCGGAGGGCACCCCGGTCCAGGGCAACATCGACCCGGCCGTGCTGTTCACCTCCGAGCAGGCCCGCTTCGCCGAGGCGACCGCGGTGCTCGAGGCCGGCGCCGCCGCGAGCGGCCACGTGGTCAACCTCGGCCACGGCGTCCCGCCGACCGCGGATCCGCAGGTCCTCACGGACCTGGTGGCCTTCCTCCACGAGACGGTCAGTCCCGCGCAGGGCGTCCGACCGGCATGAGCGCCGGGGTCCTCGTGGTCGGCGGCGGCCTGGCCGGCCTGCTCGCCGCCCGCCGCCACCAGCGCGCAGGGCACCGGGTGGTGCTGCTGGAGGCGTCCGGGGCCGTGGGCGGCGCGATCGCCGAGACCACCCTGCCGGAGGCCGGCTCCCTCGCGCTGAACACCGGCGCCGAGGCGTATGCGACCGGCTCCGGGGCGGTCGACGCGCTGGTCGCCGAGCTGGGCCTGGAGCAGCGGATCGTCGCCCCGCGCGAGGGCCTGGGCAGCCGTGTGGTCTCCGACGCCGGCGTGCACCCCGCCCCCGCGGCGAGCGTGCTCGGGATCCCCGGGCATCCCCTCGCAGCGGACGTCCGCGCGGTGCTGGGCACCGTCGGGGCGCTGCGGGCGAGCATCGAGCGCCTCCTGCCGGCCTCGTTCGGCGCCCGCGACGGGGCGACCGTGGCCGAGGTGGTGCGTCGGCGGCTGGGCCGCAGGGTGCTCGAGCGGCTGGTCGCGCCCGTGGTGGGCGGGGTGCAGTCCGCCGATCCGGCGACCCTCGAGTTCGCGGCCGCCTCACCGGCGCTGAGCCGGGGCCTGGCCGAGCACGGCTCCCTCACCGCGGCGGCGCGGCGTCTGCGCGGACGCAGCACCCGCAGCGCCGGCACCGTCGTGCACTCGCTCGCCCCCACCATGGCCGTGCTGCCGCGCACGCTGCAGGAGCGGATCCTCGCCGCGGGCGGGATCCTGCGCACCGGCGTCGAGGTGGTCGGCGTCGAGCGCAGCGGCGAGCGCTGGCAGGTGCTCACCGGCCGCGACGAGCGCCTGGAGGCGGACCGCCTGGTGCTCGCCTGCCCTCCGGACACCGCCCGTGACCTGCTGCGCGACGCGGCGCCCGCCGTCTCGCGAGCGATCCCGCAGGCCCCGTCGGCCGCCGTGCGCCTGGCCGCGCTGGTGCTCGACG
>CAZHSL010000418.1:0-2890 GCA_964535185.1 uncultured Corynebacterium sp. | reverse complement strand
GGCCGGGTCCTCCCGCAGGGTGCGGACGAACGACGAGGACAGACGGATCATGGAGGAGGCCTTTCACACGGGGCGGTACGGGGCGGGGCCACCGGGGCGCGCGCGGCCCCATCGTACTGGGCGCGGCGGTGCGGCCGTGCGGGCGGCGGGCCGGCAGCGCGGATGCGCGGCGGGCCGGTCGCCGACAGCGCGTCGGTACCCTGGCGGGATGCGCCGACGAGCTCAGCGGACCCCGGACGTCCCGGAGGTCACCGATCCCACGGCCGACGTCCCGGGCGCGGAGGGCTCCGCTCCGCGGGCGACGTCGCGCAGGCAGCTGCTTCGCGGCGCCGGGGCGGTCGCCGCGCTCGGTGCAGTCGCCACGGCCGGTGCCGGGGGGCTCGCCGCCGCGCGGCTGTCGCAGCCCGAGGCCGACGCCCGCACGGTGATCCCCCTGCGCTCCGGGACGGTCGCCTACGACGCCCGCGGTACGCGCAGGCCCGTCGGCGGTCGCGGGGAACGCCTCGAACTGAGCCCCGGCACCCGGCTGGCCGCGGACCTGCCGGAGACCTCTCCCGAGCGGCGGCGCTCCGCCGAGTTCGACGAGGGCACCGCCGCCTGGCGGGACGGGCTCGCCGGCTCCCTCCCGCAGGCGCCGCTGCTGCACGACCTGGCCGCCTCCGCGCTGCAGGACGTCTGGATCCTCGGCGACGACCTGCCGGCCCCGGTCGCGGGCTGGAGCCCCTCCTGGCGGTACCTGTGGCCGCGCGACGCGGCCTTCTGCGCGGTCGCGCTGGCCCGGGTGGGTCACCTCGGCCGTGCTGTGGAGGCGCTCGCGCACCTGCAGTCACTCCAGGCCTCCGACGGCTGGTTCGAGGCCCGGTACGACCCCGACACGGGCCGGGCGCCGGACCGTCGGCGGCGCCAGTTCGACGGCACCGGCCTGCTGCTGTGGGCCGCCGCCGAGGTCGCGCAGGTGGCGCAGAACGACGGCGGGCCTCGGGTAGAGGGCCTCCGCGAGCGCCTGTCCCCGCTGATCACCTCGTCCGTGGACACGCTGCTCTCGCAGACGCAGGACGGCGCCGGGATGCCGCCGGTCTCCCCCGACTACTGGGAGGTGCGCGAGCGCTCGGTGACCCTCTGGATCATGGCGGCGACCCTCACGGGGCTGCGGGCCGGGGCGCGGCTCACCGACGAGCCTGCGGTGCACCGGGCCGCCGAGACGTTCACCGTGCTGCTGGAGGGGACCTTCGGACGCAGCGGCTACCAGCGCTACCGGGCCGGGGGCGGGGCCGACTCCGCACGGGCCCTGCTGGACGCGACCGGCCATCACGGCCTGGTGCCGATCGCGGGGTTGGTCGACCTGCGGCGCGAGCTGGCGAGGCCGGGCGGCGGGATCGCGCCCGGGGCCTCGTGGCGTGCGGACGGGATCAGCTGGACCCCGTCGACGAGCCTGCTCTCCCTGGCGCTCGCCCGGGCCGGCGAGCACGAGGCGGCGACGGAGATCCTCACCTGGCTCGCCGAGCATCGCACGGCCGAGGGGTCGCTGCCGGAGAAGGTGCTCTTCGACGGGCGCCCGGCGGAGGTGGCGCCCCTGGCGTGGACCGCGGCGAACACGGTGCTGGCCCTGGACTCCCTCGCCCGGGGCTGACCACCCCGGCCCGCACCCGCGGCGCCGTTCAGCCGAGCGCGGCCAGGAGCTGATCGACGGCCTGCTCCGGGGTGATCTCGCTGAGGTCGAGGGTCACGGCATCGGGCGGGGCGGGCAGCTGCGGTCTCTCGAGCAGCTCGGACAGGATGTCCGCATCCACGAGCTTGGACCGCTCGGCCCGGCCCGGCGCGCCGACCCGTGCCAGCAGCGCTTCGCGTGAGGCGGTCAGCCAGACGGGGACGAACTGCGCACCGCGGCGCTCGGCGAGGGCGCGCAGACGCTCCGCATGCCCCGCGTTCTCCGGGCTGTCCGGGAGCCAGAAGGTGAAGACGTGGCTGAGCGAGGCCGGGGCGGCGACGGCGGCCTCATGGACCACTTCGCGCACCCGGTCGCGCAGCGCGTCGGTCTGCTCGAGGGTCACCTCGGGGCCGCGGCCGAGTCCGATCGGGATGAACACGGCGTTGTTGACCAGATGGTTGTCGACGACGATCGCTCCGGTGCGCCGCTCGAGCTCGCGGGCGAGGGTCAGCTTGCCCACGGCAGGCGCGCCCTGCAGGAGGTACAGGCGCGCCTTGCTCTGCTCTCCGCCCACCGCGGCGGTGGATCCGTTCGGTCTGTTCATCCGGGCACGGTAGCGCGAGGGCCGACCCGAGGGCTCGGGAAATACGTCGACCACGTCTCCGCCGCTGCGTACGGTGTGGCCATGAGCACTGCGCAGAGCTGGTTCGAGGACAACCGCGCCAACTGGGACGACCGCGCGGCGCTGCACGAGGCGGCCGGATACGGGATCGAGGAGCTGGTGCGGGATCCCGCCCTGATCACGCCCGAGGTCGCTCAGGACCGAGGGCGGCTCGGTGATCTGGCCGGCCTCGATGTCGTGCATCTGCAGTGCCATCTGGGCACCGACACGGTGAGCCTGTCCCGCCTCGGGGCGCGGCGCGTGGTCGGCGTGGACCTCTCCCCCGGCTCCCTGCGGCGCGCACGCCTGCTCGCCGAGCGCGCCGGGGCCGCGATCGAGTACGTCGAGGCGAACGTCTACGACGCCCGCGAGGCCGTCGAGGGCGCCTTCGACCTGGTCTACACCTCGCTCGGGGTGCTGTGCTGGCTTCCGGACGTCACCGCCTGGGCGCAGGTGGTCGCCTCCCTGCTGCGGCCGGGAGGGCGCTTCCTGATCCGGGACGACCATCCGATGTTCATGACCGTCGGGGAGGACGTGAGCGACGGGCTGCGCATCGAGCAGCCCTACTTCCAGCGCCCCGA
>CAZHSL010000417.1:0-2894 GCA_964535185.1 uncultured Corynebacterium sp. | reverse complement strand
CACGGCTCGGTCCCCAACGACGAGAACGCGATCGTGCGCCTGGCCCGGGCGATCGCCGCGATCGATGCGCACGACTTCCCGATCGAGTACATCGCCAGTGTGCGCGCCCTGTTCGACGGGATCACCGAGATCACCGGCACGGGCTGGGACGAGCAGGACATCGAGTCGTTCCTGCCGCTGACCGGCGGGGCCCGCCACTTCGTCTCCGGCACGCTGCGCGACTCGGCGAACCTCACCATGCTCTCCGGCGGCTACAAGGTGAACGTCATCCCGCAGACGGCGGAGGCCGGTTTCGACTGCCGCTTCCTGCCCGGGCACCAGGAGGAGGTGCTCGCCCTGCTGGACGAGCTCAGCGGCGAGCACGTCGAGGTGATCATCGACCACGTGGGCGTCTCGGTGGACTCCCCGCGCGAGGCGCCCCTGGTCGAGGCGATGACCGCGGCGGTGCAGGCGGAGGATCCGGGCTCGCGGGTGCTGCCCTACTGCCTCAGCGCGGGCACCGACAACAAGCCGCTGAGCGCCCTGGGCATCACCGGCTACGGGTTCGCGCCGCTGCAGCTGCCCGCCGATCTCGACTTCGCGCCGCTGTTCCACGGCGTCGACGAGCGCGTGCCCGTGGAGGCCGTGCGCTTCGGGGCCCGGGTGCTGCTGCGCCTGGTGGGCGACTGCTGAGAGGGCCGGCCGCGAGCAGGGGTCAGTCGGACTCGGCGCTGCGCGCGGCGCGGCACGCCTCCATCAGCTCGGCGGCCGGGACCGGGTCCTGCGGGGCCAGCCCCGTGTACCACGGCGGGGCGGTCCTCAGCAGCGTCTCCAGGAGCTCGGTCGCGTCCAGCGCCTCCCCATCGGCGGCCTGCTGCTCGGTGTCCAGCAGCCACCGGTTCGCCAGGGCGAGCGCCGCGCCGGCGATGGCCCGCGCGGTCGTGTCCCGGCCGCGCAGCGGCGCGGGCACGTCCTCGCCCAGCCGGTCGAGCGCCACCTCGTGCAGCTCGACCATGGTGTCGACCAGGATCATGTAGGTGCGGTGGGAGAACTTCCAGTCCAGCGCCCCGCGCAGGAAGGAATGGTGGCGCTCGATGTGGGCGGCGAGCATCCCGTACCCGAACCGCACCCGCTGGTGGACGGGCTCGCCCTGGTCCTTGAACTCGGTGCCGCGCGCCCAGGCGGTGTCGAGCATCTGCGACAGCATCGCGCCCATCAGGTCGTCGAGGCCCGAGAAATGGCTGTAGAAGGCGGCACGGCTGACCCCGGCCCGCTTGGCCAGGGCGTTGACGGTCACCTCGCCGTCGGCGACGGTGAGGTCGCGGGCCGCGGCGAAGATCGCCGCCCTGGTCCGTGCCGGCCGGGGATCCTGAGCGCGCTCACTCGTACTGGGCATTGCGTCATCGTAGCCTCGCCGCCTGGCGATCAGGCCCCTCCTGCGCCGTGCTGTGCGGCACGATGGGGGCATGTCCTCCCTTCTGTCCGGAGTGTCCGGTCGCGGCCGCCCGCAGGGCCACCCGCTGCTCGAGGGCCTGCGCGGCCAGACCGTCGTCCACACCCGGGTCGCCTCGCGCGGCACCTGGATCGTCACGGCGCGCGGCTGGGTGCTGAGCTCCCGGATCCAGGAGCTGGAGGGCCCGCCGGGGCTGCCCGACGGCGGTCGTGCCGTCGGGCTCCGCGACCCGCGCGTGGTGGGGACGTCGATCCAGCACGCCGAGATGCTCGACGGGATGCTCACGCTCGCGCTGCAGGGAGCGCACGGGCCGCTCCGGCTCCGCACCGTTCCCCGCTGGCGGCTGGACGCGCCCCGCGGCGCCCTGCTGCAGGCCGAGGAGAAGGGCGAGATCAGCGCGCGACCTCCCGGGGCGCCGCGCTACGCCTCCCCGGAGGCGCTGGCCGAGCACGCGGCCTCCTCCCGCAGCGGCATCGAGGAGCGCCTCCTCGCGCTGGGGCGGGAGCAGTGGCTGCATCCCGGAGACGTCGTGACCGTGCTCGCGAGCGCCGGGGCGCTGGACGATGCCGAGTTCGAGCGGCGCGGACCGCTGCTGCTGGCGCGGCTGCTCGCACGCGGCGAGATCCGCGCCGGGTTCGTCACCGGCGGGCGGTTCACCCCGTGGGACCTGCCGCTGGCCGAGGTGGTCGAGCACATCGGCACCACCTGGACGGCGATCGGAGGGCGCACTCCCGGCCCCGACATGATCGCCTGGTTCGAGCTGACCGCGCAGGGGCGGGCGGCGGTCGGCAGCCGCGGGGTCCGCGCCATGGCGCCGGGGATGTCCGGCTACGACTCCCCCGGTGTGGTCGGCGGATTCCGCTGACGGCCCGCTGCGGGGACCGCGCGAGGGGCCCTGGGCTACGGTTCGGTGACGGTCAGGTGTCCATCGGACCGCGAGCGCGGATACCCTGAAGGGGTCCACGTCGAGAAAGGCGCTCCCGATGCCAGCACGAACCGTGAAGGTCGCCAGCTCCAGCGGCCTCCATGCCCGCCCTGCCGCGATCTTCTCCCAGGCGGCGAGCGAGCAGCCCGTCCCCGTCACGATCGAGACGGAGAGTGCGGCGCCGGTGAAGGCCTCCAGCATCCTGCTGCTGCTGACCCTGGACGTCGGTCACGGCGACGAGGTCACGCTGCGCGCCGAGGGCGAGGGCGCCGAGGAGTCCCTCGATCTGCTCGCCGCTCTGCTGGAGCGCAACCTCGACGAGGATTTCCAGGACAGCTGACCGCGCAGCCCGGCCGCGGGCGGCCGGCTCCGCCCCGCAGCTCGGTCGGTCCCGCCCCGCAGCTTCTGCGCCGCGCATGCGCGAAGGCCCCCACCGGATCCGGTGGGGGCCTTCGTCGACCCGGTATCGCTCCAGGTCAGGAGCGGTAGCGGCGGGATTTGAACCCGCGGTGGCTATGAACCACACATCATTTCGAG
>CAZHSL010000416.1:0-2899 GCA_964535185.1 uncultured Corynebacterium sp. | reverse complement strand
ACAGACACGCTATTGAGATATCAAGCAACACGCGCACTCAGTCCTACTCACCCTGATGGGCTTCCGTCCCGAGGCAACTCCGCTAACCTACGCGGACCAGTTCTCCGAGTCAAATCCGCACGGTGTGATCCGCGCCGCGATCCTCACTTCGAAGACCTGCCGTGCCTGGCCAGAGCCGGTATCCCGGTCCGGATCACTGTCCGTCCCGCGGTCCCGATCTCCGGGGCACGAGGAAGAACATTACGGGCCCCGCACACCCCCGTCAAGCCAGAACGACCCTTTTCCACGTGGCCTCGACCACACCGCGCTGCGGCGGCTGTCCGTGCAGGTCACGGGTCCGCATGAGCAAGGGGGCCGGAGACCGGCGCCGCCGTCCCGTCGGCGCTCAGGAGACGGGCACGACACCTCGGTGGAGGGCGACGATCCCGCCGCTGAGGTTCCGGTACTGGGCGCTCTCCATCCCGGCCTCGAGGAACCATCCTCGCAGCGACTCCTGGTCCGGCCATTCGAGGATCGACTCGGCGAGGTACTCGTAGGCGTCGACGGTGGTGGCGAAGGTGCCGGCCACCGCGGGGAGGGCGCGCAGGAGGTACTTCTCGTAGATCGTCCTGAACGGCGCCCAGGTCGGGGTCGAGAACTCGCAGACGACCACGCGCCCGCCCGGACGGACCACACGCACCATCTCCGCCAGCGCGCGCTTCGGCTCGTGCACGTTGCGCAGGCCGAAGGAGATGACGGCCGCGTCGAAGGAGGCGTCAGCGAAGGGCAGGTGCTGGCCGTCGGCCCCGACGAACGGGACCGGCGCTCCGCGGCGGCGTCCCTCGGTCATCATGCCCAGGGAGAAGTCGGCGGCGACCACGCCGGCTCCCGTGCGGGCGATCGCGGCGGACGAGGTGCCGGTGCCGGCGGCGAGGTCCAGGACCTGCCCGCCGGGCCCGGTCCCCAGCGCCTGCACCATCAGCTCGCGCCACATCCCCACCTGGCCCAGTGCGGCGACCTCGTTCATCAGGTCGTAGCGCTCGGCGATGCCGTCGAACATCGTGGCGACGTCGTACGGCTGCTTCTCCAGATCGGCACGGCTCATGCCCCGATCCTCCCACGTCCGCCGAGCATCCACGGACGGTGCTCGGCCGATCCTCCCGCCGCTGGGACAATGGGGGCGGGCACCCGTCCGATCGGTGCCCTCGGCCCATCCACCATGAGGAGTCCTCGAATGACCGCTGCCAGCACCGCTCGCACCGATGCCCTCCGCGCCCTGTCCATCCCCCAGCACCTGCTGCCGGCGGACGGACGCTTCGGCTCCGGTCCCTCGCGCATCCGGTCGGAGCAGATGGAGGCGCTGCGGTCCGTCTCCACCTCGGTGATGGGCACCTCGCACCGCCAGGCCCCGGTCAAGGACGTGGTCGCGCGGGTCCGCACGGGCCTCGCCGAGCTCTTCTCCCTTCCGGAGGGGTACGAGGTGGTGCTCGGCAACGGCGGGTCCACGGCGTTCTGGGACGTGGCGGTGTTCGGGCTGATCGAGCAGCGCTCCCAGCACCTGGTGCTCGGCGAGTTCTCGCAGAAGTTCGCGACCGAGTCCGCCGGGGCCCCGCACCTTGCCGAGCCGGAGGTGCTGCGGGCGGATCCGGGAACCGCCCCGCGGCCGGTCGTCTCGGCCCAGGTCGACGCCTACGCCTGGCCGCACAACGAGACCTCGACCGGGGTGATGGTGCCGGTGCGGCGTCCCGACGGGGCGTCCGCGGAGCAGCTGGTGCTGGTGGACGCGACCTCGGTCGCCGGTGCGGCGAGCGTGGACATCGCCCAGACGGACGCCTACTACTTCGCCCCGCAGAAGGCCTTCGCCTCGGACGGGGGGCTGTGGCTGAGCGTGCTCTCCCCTGCCGCGATCGAGAGGGCGCAGCGGCTGGGCCGGGACGCGTCGCGGTGGGTCCCGTCCTTCCTCTCGCTCACCAGCGCGATCGACAACTCCCGGAAGAACCAGACCCTGAACACCCCCGCCGTGGCCACTCTGGTCCTGCTGGCCGAGCAGATCGAGTGGATGCTCGCGCGCGGGGGCCTGGCATGGGCGGACGAGCGCACGCGGACCACGAGCGGGATGCTGCAGAACTGGGCGGCCGGGCGCGAGGAGATCACGCCGTTCGTGACCGACCCCTCCGCTCGCTCCCAGGTGGTGACCACGCTGGACGTGGACGAGTCGATCGACGCGACCGCCATCACCGCGCTCCTGCGAGCCCACGGTGTGGTGGACATCGAGCCGTACCGGAAGCTCGGCCGCAACCAGCTGCGCATCGCGACCTTCCCCGCCGTCGGCGAGGAGGACGTCGCTGCGCTGATCCGCGTGCTCGACCACGTGCTGGACTCCACCGCCGACGCCTGAGGCACCACGGCGGTCGGACGGCCGGGCGGCCCCTCGGGGGCGGTCCGGCCGTCGTCGTCCGGACGGCGTGCGGTCACTCCCGCGGCGGGACCAGTAGCTCGCGCAGCACCCGCGACCCCTCGCGCAGGGCTGCCCGCTGGGCGGGCGTGGCGCCGTCGATGCGGCTGCAAAGCCAGGCGTGGCGCCGCTCCCGCCCGGCGAGCACCAGCTGCTCGCCCTCCTCGGTGAGGGTGACCCTCACCTGGCGCCCGTCCACGGGGTGCGCGGCGCGCCGCACCAGTCCGGCCTGTTCGAGCCGCCCCAGGATCCGGGTCATCACCGGCGGGCTGACGTGCTCGAAATCCGCGAGCGCGCTCGGCGTCGACTCCCCCGCCCGCTGGAGGTAGGCGAGCACGGAGAACTGCGGAGCGGAGACCGCCTCGGAGGCGGTGTGGGAGCGCAGGATCCGGGAGGAGACCAGCAGCACCCGCTGCAGCTCGGCCGCGAGCTCCGCGGTCTCCTCCGTCCCGGCCGCGCTCTCGT
>CAZHSL010000415.1:0-2902 GCA_964535185.1 uncultured Corynebacterium sp. | reverse complement strand
CTCCGAGGACGGGAAGTCGCTGTGGGAGCAGCTCACCGACGGCGGCAAGGTCTGGAACACGTTCCAGGGCCTGTGGAACAGCGGCAAGAAGATCCTGGACCTGGGCGGCACCGTCCGCGACTTCTCGCGGTTCCTCGGCAGCACCGATGACCTCTTCGAGTTCGTCGCCGGCTCCTGGCTGTACGACCAGCAGATCATGAAGAACATCTTCAACGTCGGCTCGGAGTACAGCGGGCTCGCCGACGAGGTCGCGAAGGCCATCGGCATCCCCACCGGGATCGGGAACACCAAGTTCTTCGGATGGGCCGACGACGCGGCGAAGTGGGTCGGGGAAGCCGCTCCGTTCCTGGGCAAGGCGGCCCCGTTCCTCGGCAAGGCCCTGCCCGTCGCGGACGTCTTCTTCGGCGGCAAGCAGATGATCGAGGGCACCCAGAGCGGTGACACCTTCAGCGCGATCACCGGCGGAGCCGGCGCGCTCGGGGGCGGGCTGATGATCGCCGGGGGTGCGCTGTCCGCGACCGGCATCGGCGCCGTGGTCGGCGGCCCGATCGCAGCGGCCGGGGCGATCATCTCCGGAGGCGCGGCCCTGGCCGACGTCGGCAAGATGGTCTACGACAACTGGGACTCGATCTCCGCCACGGCGGCGGACGCCTGGAACGCGACGACCGACTTCGTCAGCGACACCGCCGGGGCGGTCGCCGACACCGCCGGCGATGTCGTCGACGCCGTCAGCGACGGCTTCTCCGACGCGGTCGACGGGCTCGCCGACGCGCTGCCCTGGTGACCGTTCCGCTCCGCCCGCATCGGCCGTGAGACGCTGAGCCCGTCCGTCGGAGCCCCACCACCGACCGACCCACAGACACAGGGAGTCGAATCAGTATGAGCGAGTCCAGCCAGTCCCCCTCGGCGGAGCCCACCATCACCGAGCGCGACATGCTCGGCGCGATGGAGGTGCTCGCCACCACGGAGCCCGACCCGAGCGTCCTGATGATCCTCACGGACGAGGAGATCATGGGGCTCGACGGCGCCTCCGCCCTCGAGCTCCTGGGCAGCCCGTACCTCGACCAGGACGCCGTGGACCGGCCGTCCTCGGCCGCCGCCGCGCTGCGCTCCCTGACCGCCCGCGGCCTCGTGCGCCCCGGGGGCGAGAGCGTCGAGGACGAGGGCGAGCTGGTCTCCGGCTCCGGCGATGGCCCGAGCCGCGCGATGCAGTTGGATCGTCGGCTGGCCGGGGTGGTCACCCTGCGGCGGATCCCCGATGCGATGGTCACCACCAGCCGCACCCTGAACGGGGGCTCGACCACCCTCGCGCACTATCTCTTCCCCCGCGGGGGCGTGCTCGAGGAGTTCATCTCGGTCGACGGCTTCCACCACTTCAGCGTGCCGGAGCTGGAGACCGTGCCCGATCGGATCCGGCGATTCGTGGACCCGTTCGAGGCGGCTGGGGAGGACGGGGAGCCCGAGACCGTCACCCTGGACGAGGTCGCCCGCAGCGACGACATGGACGACACCAGATCGCTCTCCGTGCTCACCGCTGTGGCCGACGGCGACGGCCGCCAGGCCACCGTGGTCGCCACCTCCGAGCGGGTGCGGGTGCTGGACAACGGGCCCCTCGGAGTGAAGGTGTCGCCGAGCGACGAGCGGCAGATCGCGGACGTGTCGTCGCAGACCCTGCTCGGAGTGATCGACGTGATGATCCCCCGCAGCGCGGAGGGCACGGACGCCGCGGGCTCGACCTCCGACGCCTGAGCCGCGCACCGGCGGCGGGAGGCCGGGTCCCCTGCCTCACAGCGGCGGGGCACCTCCGGCCGCGAGGTGGTCGATGAGCTCCACGATGTGCTCCGACCAGGCAGGATCCGCCACCTTGACCGTGAGCGCCTCACCGCTGCGACGGCGCACGTGGAGCCGTCCCGAGAGCAGCCGGCGTTCGAGCTCCGCCCCGGCGACCTCCGTCGCCGGCACCTCGCCGCGCACCCTCCAGCGCGTGACCATGTTGTACACCGTGTACACGATCCGGCGGTCGGTGACGATCAGCAGCGGCCAGGAGTCCCCCTTGCGGGCGCAGCGCAGGACCTCGTACACGGTCTCGCCGGGGTCGAGGACCATCTCGGGCACGACGATCTCGTGCTTCCCGCTGCGCTGCGGGTTGCGGGCGATCGCTGCGACGAACGTCTTCTGGGCTCGGGTCCAGGCCATGCACCCCACGGTAGAGGGTCCGAGGGCGGGCCCTCCACCTGAGCGCGGCGGGGCGCCCCGATCCCGAGGACCGTCCAGGACTCCGCCGCATCGCCCATCGACTCGCCGAGCCGGGCGAGCGCCGCACCGATCGTCACGCACACGGTGAGCAGGGCGCCGGCCATCGACTGGCGCCGGAAGCGCATCCGGGTGGGCTCGTACCTCGAGTAGATCGCGGTGGACGCCCCGAAGCCCACGTACATCGCCCACTCCACGTGCCCCGTCACCAGCAGCACGGACAGCGGGATCGCGAGGCCGAGCGCGATCCGGAAGGCCGGGAGGTGATCCACGCGGCTGGGGCCGAGGCTGAGCAGGCGCGCGGTCGATGCCCGGATCCGGGAGGATGCTGCGGGCACGGGACGCATCGATCCAGGGTACGGCTCCGGCTCGGCAGGGCACCCCTGGTCCGGTCACCGTGGGAGACTGCTGGGCAACCCCGCCCCGCCGCCGGCCGGCGCCCACCGGCCCTGCTCCCCCGGAGTCGACATGACATCCTCTGACCGCACCGCCTCCTCGCCCGTCGCCCCCGTCGGCGGCGCCGGCGTCATCGAGACCGCCGGCATCGAGATCATCGCCGAGTCCGAGCGGACGGCGAAGCCGCGCGACCTCGTGTGGCCCTGGTTCGCCGCGAACGTCTCCGTGTTCGGGATGAGCTACGGCTCCTACC
>CAZHSL010000414.1:0-2911 GCA_964535185.1 uncultured Corynebacterium sp. | reverse complement strand
TCCCCGACCTCACCAACCCCTACTTCGCCGAGCTCGTCTCCGGGATGCAGGAGGCCGCCCACGAGCAGGACTTCCTGCTGCTCCTGCTGGACACGGTCGAGGACGAGGTCCGCGAGCGCTCGAGCCTCGAGAGCGCCATCGGCGTCGTCGACGGGATCGTGCTGGCCGGCACCCGGCTCTCCGACGCGACGCTCAACCACCTCACCAAGCGCATCCCGGTGGTGGTCCTGAACCGCCGCGTGGCCGGCCTCGACTCGGTGACCCCGGACTTCGAGCACGGGATGGGCCAGGCGCTCACCCACCTCGCCGAGAACGGGATCCGCACCGTCACCTACGTCGCCGGCCCCGTCAACTCGTGGTCCGACGGGGAGCGCTGGCGCGCGGCCCGCGTCGCCGCCCGCCAGCACGGGCTGCAGATCCAGCGGCACGGCCCCTTCGCCCCCACCACCACGGGCGGCGAGCAGGCCTTCGAGGAGCTGCGCGACTCCCTCCCGCACGCCGTGGTCTGCTACAACGACCTGGTCGCCTTCGGCTTCCTGATCTCCGCCCTGCGCGCCGGGATCCGGGTGCCGCAGGAGCTGTCGGTGATGGGGCACGACGACATCCAGCTCTCCCGCCTGGTCGGCGGCGGGCTCACCACCGTGGTGAGCCCGAAGCGGGCCCAGGGCCGGGCGGCCGTGGAGCGCCTGGTGCGGCGCATCGAGAACCCCTCCGCGCACCGCAGCCCCGTCGAGGGCACGCTGCCGGTGCGCCTGGTGCCGCGCGGCACCACCGGCCCGCGCGAAGCGGGCAGGTGACGCCGCCCACCGGCAACCGATGACAACGTGCGGCATCCCTCGCGGGGCCTTGCGAGGATGAGCCCATGAGCAACGACGCCTACGTGCCGCATCCCGACCGCCTCCTGCCCGCCGATCCCGCCGTCCGCGAGATCGCCCGCGGGCTCTACGAGCTGGAGAAGGACCAGCCGATCGTCTCGCCCCACGGGCACGTCGACCCCCGGCTGCTGCTCGACGACGAGCCGTTCCGTGACCCGACCTCGCTGTTCATCACGCCCGACCACTACGTCAACCGCCTGATGCACGCCCGCGGCGTGGACCTCGCGGACCTCGGCGTGGGCCAGGGCCCGCTGGACGAGGCCGCCTCCCGCACGGCCTGGCACCTGCTGGCCGAGCACTGGCACGCCTACGCCGGCACCCCCTCCCGCTACTGGATGGAGCACGAGTTCCACGACGTCTTCGGCCTGGAGACCGTGCTGAACCCCCGCACCGCCGACGCGATGTACGACGAGATCGCCGAGAAGCTCGCCCGGCCCGAGTACCGGCCCCGCGCCCTGTTCGACCAGTTCAAGATCACCGTGCTGGCCACCACCGACGACCCGGTCGACGATCTCGCCCCGCACGACGCTCTCGCCGCGGACGCCTCCTTCACCGGCCGGGTCATCCCCACCTTCCGCCCGGACAAGTACCTCGAGCCCGCCCGCGCGGACTTCCGCGAGCTCACCGACGCGCTCGGCGAGGCAGCCGGCGTCGACACCGCCACCTACGACGGCCACCTCGAGGCGATGCGCATCCGCCGCCTCTACTTCCGCGACCACGGCGCGGTCTCCTCCGACCACGCGCACATCGATCCCGGCACCGAGCGCCTGAGCGACGCGGACGCGCGCCGGCTCTACGCCTCCGCCCGCGACGGCGCGATCGGGGCCGACGAGGCGGTCGCGCTGCGCCGCCACCTGCTGGCCGACCAGGCCCGCCTCGCGGCCGAGGACGGGCTGGTCATGACCATCCACCCGGCCGTCGCCCGCAACCACTCCGAGGCGATGTTCGAGCAGTTCGGCGCCGACGTCGGCTTCGACATCCCCGTCGCCGTGGACTACGTCCACCACCTGCGCCCGATGCTCAACGACGTGGGCCACGCCCCGAACTTCCGCACCGTGCTGTTCACGATCGACGAGACCGTGTTCTCCCGAGAGATCGCGCCGCTGGCCGGTGTGTACCCCTCCGTGTTCGCCGGGGCGCCGTGGTGGTTCATCGACGCGCCCGACGCGATCCTGCGCTACCGCCGCGCGGTCTCCGAGACCATCGGCTACAGCCGCACCAGCGGCTTCATCGACGACACGCGGGCCTTCTGCTCGATCCCGGCGCGGCACGACATGTCCCGCCGCATGGACGCGACCCACCTCGCCGGTCTGGTCGCCGAGCACCGCCTGCGCCTCGAGGACGCCCAGGAGCTCGTGGCCACCCTGCCCGAACAGCAGCCGCGCGAGGTGTTCCGCCTCGGCGCCGCAGGAGAGGAGAACCGATGAGCACCCCCAGCCCCTCCGACGTCGGCCGCCTGGTCCACCTCGGCATCGGCAACTTCGCCCGCGCCCACACCCTGCACGCCACGGAGGTGGCCGGCGGCTGGTCGGTCGTGGCCTTCACCGGCCGCTCCGCGCGGATGGCCGATGCGCTGAACGCCCAGGGCGGTCGGTACGGGCTGATCGTCCGCGGCCCCGAGCAGGACGTGGTCGGCATCGTCGACGTGATCGACGAGGTGCACCCCGCCTCGGACGTCGACGCCCTGGTGCGCCTGCTGGCCGACCCCTTCACCGCGGTGGTCACCCTGACCATCACCGAGAAGGGCTACGCGGCCGGCAGCGATCCCGCGACCTCCGCTCCCGCCCGCATCGCGCTGGGCCTGAAGGCCCGCCGCGAGGCCGGGGTCACCGAGCCGATCGCCCTGGTCTCCTGCGACAACCTCACCGGCAACGGCGAGGTGCTGCGCGAGGCCGTGCTCGCCGAGCTCGACGAGCAGACCGCGGCCTGGTTCGACGACCATGTCGACGTGATCTCCTCCATGGTCGACCGGATCACGCCCTCGGCCGACGAGAAGGCCGGGGACGTGGTGCTCGCGCAGACCGGCTTCGCCGACG
>CAZHSL010000413.1:0-2927 GCA_964535185.1 uncultured Corynebacterium sp. | reverse complement strand
GCCAAGCGGGTCGTGCGGTTCTTCCGTCTCGCCGGGTACGCCGACCTGCCCCGGACCGTGGAGTTCGACGACACCCTGCCCGGCTGAGTCCGGGCGGATCGGCCCGGACCTCTCGCCACGGCCCCGCGGAGGCGGCATGATCTGGGGCACGACCCCGGCCGACCTCACCCTCGTCACACCGCTCAACGAGGTGCTCGCCCTCGCCGGCCTGCCGCGTGTGGGCCTGGAGCACCTCGCGCTGGCCCAGATGGCCCTGCTCGGAGGTGACCGGGTCCTCGCAGCGGTGCCCGCGTCCCGCCGACCGCGACGCGAAGCGGCGCAGTTGCGTGCCCAGGCCCCGGCGAGGATGATCCCGCGCATGCGCCGAGCGTAGGCCGCGGTGGAAGCCAACCGTCCGCGCGGGTCGTCCGCCGCGGACTCAGCTCTCAGTGTCGCCGTCGCAGCTCGCGGATCACCCGGTGCTGCTCGATGAGCAGATTAGCCACGGACTGCCCCTGCGCCCCCTCCTGCAACCTCGCCAGGTTGAGCTGGTCCTCGGTGCGGGCCAGGCGGGCGATGAGCTCGCGCACGGTCAGGGCCTCAAGCGACGGTGCCACGGCGCCGAGCTGCGGCGGGTCCTGACCGTCCTCGTGAGGGACGGGCGAGGAGGGGAGTGCTCGAGTGTCCACATCCGTGTCCTTCCGTGATGGTGTCAGGGCCGCTGTGCCCGGGTGAGCTCCTCACGCAGGTCGTCGACCTCGTCCTGCAGGTCCATGACCATGGCGATGCCGGCGGTGTTGAGCCCGGCATCGAGGAGTGCGTCGATGCGGCGCAGCCGCACCAGGTCGTCGTCGCTGTAGCGCCGGGTGCCACCGGGCGTGCGGTCGGGCGTCAGCAGTCCCTGCGTCTCGTACCACCGCAACTGCTGCGACCCCATGCCCACGAGGTCCGCTGCCACGGAGATCCCGTAGACGCCGCGTGCCGGGTCGGTCGCCGTCATGTCTCTCCCGAGGGGTCTTGATCGTTGCGTGGGCTGTCGCTATAAAAAATCTATCACCACCACAACAGATGTGGATGGGACATCACGAGGGAAGGAGTTGGACACGATGGCACAGATGCTGATGCGCACCGATCCGTTTCGAGAGCTCGACCGGGTCACGCAGCAGCTGTTCCGAGGTGACGGCAGCCCGGCGCCCACGGCGATGCCCATGGACGCTTGGCGCGAGGGCGAGACCTTTTTCGTCGAGTTCGACCTGCCCGGGCTGGTCTCGGAGGACATCGACCTGGACGTCGAGCGCAACGTCGTCACCGTGACGGCCGAGCGCCCGGCCAAGGAGGGCTCGGTGGAGATGCTCGCCGCCGAGCGCCGCCGCGGGACCTTCAGCCGCCAGCTGGTCCTCGGGGACAACCTCGACACCGCGCACATCGAGGCCTCCTACGATGCCGGTGTACTCACCTTGCGGATCCCCGTCGCCGAGCAGGCCAAGCCCCGCAAGATCGAGATCGCCGGCGGTCGCAGCGATGACCGCAAGGCGATCGACGCCTGACCGAGGTGCGTCATGCCCGCCCACATCGTTCAGCACGACGACCTCACCGAGGCCACGATCGAGCGCTTCCTCGAGATCGTCCTGGAGGACGACGAGCTGTTCCTCCTGGAGCTCGCGGCCGTCCTTGACTCCGACCCGCCTGTGACGACGGGCGCCGAGGAGCGGCGCGAGCGCCCGTGGCCGGACGTCGGCAGCGCCGAGCCTGGCGTCCCCGAGGCGATCGTGCACCCGCCGCCGATCGAACCCTGGGCCCGGGAGCGCTCCCCTCCGGACACACCGGTCGCCTGCTGGAGGCCGCCGCCCCGCCCCCCGTCCTTCACCCACCGGCGCTGGGACACCACGGCGCCAGGGTCACGATGACACCACCGACAGCGGGGGCCGGGCCCGGCCTTCGGCGGAGCTGGGCTGACAGCCGGAGTACCGCGACTTCCGCTCGAGGCTGGCCGCGACGATCGACTGGTACAAGGCCAACGAGGACTGGTGGCGTCCGCAGACGTCGGCCCCGAGGCGCGGTACGCGACCGCGGAGCAGGTGCTGCAGATCCTCTCGCGCATCCGCACGCGCTCTCCCGGCGCGTGCGGCGTCTCCGCGGGGCTGGCCTGCGCCCATGACTCCGTCACTGCGGCAAGCGGTCCTTCCCTTCGTCGGACTGTCCGTGCTGCTCGTCCTCGTCGTGGGGCTTAATCGCCGTGCTGGCCAACTTCCGGCAGGAGAGCGCCACCGAGACCGGCTCCGCCTCCCTTCCGCCCACGACGACGCAGGAGTCGACGCAGGCGCCCCGCCGGACCATGGACCAGGTGCGCGAAGCCGTCGCGGCCGACGACTCCCGGGTGCTCGTGCTCGGGGAGTCGACGCGCAACGGCAACGACGAATGGGTGCACCTGTGGGCCGGCAGTCGAGAGATGCCGGTGGCGTCGTGGGACACCGACAGCGAAGCGGGATATCGCGGCGAGGGCGAGGACACCCGGGTGTGGTCGGGCGCGATGTTCAGCGCCACCGCCCACGAACCGCTGGAGCACGAGGAGATCCGGGCGGATCGGCCCGGACCTCTCGCCACGGCCCCGCGGAGGCGGCATGATCTGGGGCACGACCCCGGCCGACCTCACCCTCGTCACACCGCTCAACGAGGTGCTCGCCCTCGCCGGCCTGCCGCGTGTGGGCCTGGAGCACCTCGCGCTGGCCCAGATGGCCCTGCTCGGAGGTGACCGGGTCCTCGCGGCGGTGCCCGCGGCCCGCCGACGACGACGCCGCCGACGCGGTGGAGGCATCGGCTTCCTCGGTCTGTGCTGCTGCCTCCTGCCGCTGGCCCTGGCCGCACTCATCGGCTACCTCGTGTGGTCGCGGCGCAAGGGGCAGGACCCCAGGACGGCGATCAGTGGCCTCGGGTCCTCCTTCGGCGGG
>CAZHSL010000412.1:0-2934 GCA_964535185.1 uncultured Corynebacterium sp. | reverse complement strand
CCCTGCGGAGCGGACGCCGCGGTGGCAGGATCGCGTGCATGGTGATCCGGAACACGTCCACGACCGTCCGCTCGCTGCTGCTGAACAATCTCGTCGCGGCGCTGATCGCCAGCGCGGTCATGATCGTCCTGCACGAGGGAGCCCATCTGGTCGCGGGGCTCGCCCTCGGCCACCCGTCCGTCCTGTACTCCTTCGGCGTGAACCATCTGGGATCGCCCTCGGCCTCCGACCAGGTGGTGATGCTCCTCGCCGGCCCCGCTTTCAGCCTGGTCACGGGGGTGCTGATGCAGCTGTGGACCCCGCTGCGCCGGCGCGGCGACCTGCTGCACCTGGTGTGGCTGTGGTTCGCCTTCGCCTCGGTCCAGGAGGGCATCGCCTACCTGTGCCTGACCCCGTTCGGCGCTGGTGACACGGGGCAGGCCTCCCAGCTGCTCGGCCTGCCGGTGGCGCTGCAGGTCGTCGCGCTCGCCCTCGGCGTCGGGGGCATGTTCCTCAACGCGCGGGCGTTCGCCCCGCACATGGCGCGACATGCGGGCGAGGATCCGCGGAGGCGCAACGCGATGACCCTGTTCCCGTGGCTGTACGGGATGATCCTCTCGGTGCTGCTGAGCGTCCTGTACCTCGCCGTCAGCCCCGCCGACCTGCCGGCCGCCTCCCAGGTCGCGATCCTCGCCGCCGGCACCGCGATCCTGGTCTTCGCCCCGATGTCGCACATCTTCTCCCGCCGCGTCGCGGACGTCCCCCACGAGCCGCTGCGGCTGCGCTCGGTGCCCGTCGGCGGCCTGGTGGTGCTCGCCCTGCTGGTGGCCGGGAACATCCTGCTCAGCCTCGGGCTCCGGTTCGGCTGAGCGCCTCCTCAGCCGCGCAGCAGGTGCGCCAGGTCGCGATCCGAGGCGGCGAGCGCCGCACGGTCGTAGGTCGCGCCGGTGACGAGGACCTCCTGCGCGCCGGTGCGCTCGAGCAGCTGCTCGATCCGGCGCCGCACGGTCTGCGCCGAGCCCGCCACCGCAGCGTCCAGGCCCCGCTCCACCCGCCGGGCCTCCCGGTCGCTCAGCGCCGTCCCCCGGATCCGCGCCACCGGCTCGAGCGGCCCGAACACGCCCGTGGAGCGCGAACGGACCATCGCCAGGACCTCCGGCAGCGCCAGCTCCCGCGCCTCGGCGTCGGTGTCGGCGACCAGGGCGTCCACCGAGACGACGACCTGCGGCGCGCTGCCTCGATGGGGGCGGAACGCCCGACGGTAGGCGGCGAGGCGGTCCGACAGCTCCGGGGAGTCCAGGAACGGACCGCCGATCACCACCGGGAGGCCGAGCTCGGCGGCGGCAGCGATCCCGCTGCCGGTCGCGAGCACGAACAGCGGCACCTCACCGGCGTCGGCGGGACGAGCCGTCAGCGGCGCCGAACCCTCGAGATATCCGCGCAGCTCCTCGACCTCCTGGGCGAACGAGACCGGATCCGCCTCGAGCCGGCCGAGGGCGCGGCGCACCGGCTCGGTGAAGCCCAGCGAACGGCCGAGCCCCAGGTCGATGCGGCCCGGGTGCAGCGCGGCCAGCATCCGGAACTGCTCGGCGACCGGCAGCGGGCGATGGTTCGGCAGCATCACACCGCCGGAGCCCAGCCGGATCCGGGCGGTGCGGGCCCCGATCGCCGCCAGCAGGACGGCCGGGGAGCCGCTCGCGATCCCGGGCACCGCATGATGCTCGGCGACCCAGAACCGCTCGTAGCCCAGCTCCTCCACCTCGATCGCCCGCTGGACGGAGTGCTCGAGGGCTGCGGACTCCGGATGGCCGTGTCGGGTGCGCGAGCGGTCGAGCAGGGAGAGCCTCATGCCGTGATCAACGCGCGGCGGCCCCGGGAACTTCCGGGATCCGGGGTCGAGAACCTCTCATCCGCGGGGGGCCACGCGGCCGGGCCGCTGGATAGCCTGAGCGGTATGAACGCTCCTCATGTGCCGCTGTCGATCCTCGATCTCGTCCCCATCTCCGAGGGGATGACCACCAGGGAGGCGATCGACGCGTCGATGGAGGGCGCGCAGGCCGCCGACCGTCTGGGGTACGAGCGGCTCTGGTTCGCGGAGCACCACAACACCGGCAACCTCGCCTCGAGCGCGACCTCGCTGCTGATCGACCGGGCGGCCTCGCTGACCGAACGGATCCGCGTCGGTTCCGGCGGGATCATGCTGCCGAACCACTCCCCGCTCGCCGTCATCGAGCAATTCGGCACCCTGGTCCACTTCCACGGGGACCGGATCGATCTGGGACTGGGCCGGGCGCCGGGCACCGATCAGCTCACCGCGCAGCTGCTGGCCCGCACCTCGGCGGAGCCGGCCGCCTTCATCGCAGCGGTTGAGCAGATGCGGGACTGGTCGCGCGAGGAGGGCGCCGGCTCGCTCCCGATCACCGCGGAGGTCGCCCGGGGCACGGAGGTGCCGATGTGGATCCTGGGCTCCACCGCCAACGGCGCCCGGCTCGCCGCCCAGCTGGGCATGCCCTTCTCGGTCGCCTCCCACTTCGCGCCCTTCCAGTACCTGCACGCGCTGGACGTCTACCGCGAGAACTTCGACCCGTCGGCCGTCTCCGCGCAGATCAGCGAGCCGCGCACCATGGTCGGGGTGAACCTGGTGGTCGCCGAGACCGATGAGGAGGCGCAGCGCCAGTTCACCACCCTCCAGCAGATGTTCATGGGCGTGGTCACCGGGCAGCGACAGAAGATCCAGCCGCCGCGCCCGATCGAGGAGGTCGCCCCCGAGCACCTCGTCTCCCAGATCGACCAGACCCTGTCGATCAAGGCCGTCGGCTCCCCGACCACGGTGGTGCGCCAGCTGGAGGAGATCGTCGCGGCCACCGGCGCCGACGAGCTCATCCTCACCGCCTACCACTACGACCCGGCCGACCGCCTGCGAGCTCTCGAGCTGCTGGCCGAGGCCTGGGGGCT
>CAZHSL010000411.1:0-2936 GCA_964535185.1 uncultured Corynebacterium sp. | reverse complement strand
GCCCGTACTGGTCCGACACCTGGGGCGGGCTGCGCTGGGTGGACATGCTCGCCGGCGACCTGATGCACCTGGATCCCTCCGGTGCCGTCGGCCCCGGGACCACCGCCGGGCGCCCCCTGGCCGCCGAGGCGCCGGAGGGCCCCGTGGTCCGGATCCCCACGCCGAGCTCGGTCGCTGCCTGCGTGCGACCCGCGGCCGGCGGTGGGGCCGTGCTCGCCCTCGAGAAGGGCTTCGCGCTCGAGGACGCCGACGGCTCGATCACCCCGCTCCCCCCGCTGTGGGAGGAGGACGTGCGCATGAACGAGGGCGCGGTCGCGCCGGACGGCTCGTTCCTGTGCGGCTCCATGGCCTACGACGCGCGCCCCGGCGGCGCCGCGATGTGGCGCCTGATGCCCGACGGCACCACCACTCGCCTGTTCGGCGACCTGACGATCTCCAACGGCCTCGCGTTCTCCGCCGACGGGGCGCGTGCGTTCTACGTGGACACCCCCACCGGGCGGGTGGACGTCTTCGACTGGTCCGACGCGGACGGGCTCGTCGGCCGGCGCCCCTTCGCCGATCTCACCGGCGAGGACGGGCACCCCGACGGGCTCTGCCTGGATGCCGCGGGCAACGTGTGGGTGGCGATGCACTCCGGCAGCCAGGTGCTGGGGCTGGACGAGCACGGGAAGGTCGCCGAGAGGATCACCGTGGGCGCCAGGCAGGTCACGGCCTGCACCTTCGGCGGTGAGGACCGCGGCACCCTGTTCATCACGACCAGCCGGGAGAACCTGGCCGACGGCGACGATCCGGCGGCCGGCTCCCTGTTCGCGGCACGGCCCGGCGTGCACGGGCCCGTCGACGAGCTGGTCTTCGGGGACTGACCGGGGGCCCGCGCCCCTCCCCTGCCGACGACGGACCCCGTGCGAGCACCGGGATGCTCGCACGGGGTCCGTGCTGCGGGAAGGGGTCAGGCCGTCGGGCCGGCGCCGGCCGCCTCGGCGTTCTCGGCCGAGCGGTCGCGGGCCACCCCGGTGGACAGCGACTCGAGCATGTCGTCGTACTCCTGCATCGCCTTCGCCGGCGGCTGCGGCGTGACGAGGCTGACCACGATGGCGAGCACGAGGCAGACCAGGAAGCCCGGGACGATCTCGTAGAGGTGCTGGTCGCCGAACAGGCCCCAGGTGACGTCCGGCGTGAACTGGCCCCAGACGAAGACGACCGCCGCGCCCGAGACCATGCCCGCGGCCGCACCGGCCATCGTGAGCCGGCGCCAGAACAGCGACAGCAGCACGACCGGGCCGAAGGCGGCGCCGAAGCCGGCCCAGGCGAAGCCGACCAGGCTCAGCACCGAGCTGTCCTTGTCCAGCGCGAGCAGCAGCGCGATCACCGCGACGGCGAGCACGCCGATGCGGCCGCCCCACAGGGCGCCCTTGGCGGAGAGCTTGATGCCGATGCCGCCCAGGAAGTCCTCGATCAGCGCCGAGCTGGACACGATCAGCTGCGAGGAGACCGTGGACATGATCGCGGCCAGCACCGCGGCCAGCAGCAGACCGGCGATCATCGGGTGGAACAGGAGCTGCGCGAGATCCAGGAACACGGACTCGCCGTTGGTGGTGTCGGTGAGGACCGCGTCTTGGTTCTGCTGGAAGTAGGCCAGGCCCGCGAGCGCTGTGAACACCGCGCCGCCGACGCACAGGATCATCCAGCTCATACCCACGACCAGGCCGTACTTCGCATCGCGGGAGGAGCGCAGGGCCATGAAGCGCACGATGATGTGGGGCTGACCGAAGTAGCCCAGGCCCCACGCCGCCGAGGAGATGATGCCGATGGCGGTGCCGCCGGCGGTGAGGGACCCGAAGGTGGAGTTGACCTCGCGCACGGACTCGAACATCGCCACCGGCCCACCGACGACGATCATCGCGACCACCGGGACCGCGACCAGCGAGACCAGCATGATCAGCCCCTGGACCACGTCCGTGTAGCTCGCGCCGAGGAACCCGCCGAACAGCGTGTACAGGATCGTGACGCCGGCGACCAGCAGCATGCCCGTGAGGTAGGAGCCGCCGAAGGTCGACTGGAAGAAGACGCCGCCGGCGACCATGCCGGAGGAGACGTAGAAGGTGAAGAACAGCAGGATGATCAGGCCGGCGGCGATGCGCAGGATGTTCGTGCGGTCGTGCAGGCGGTTGCCGAAGAAGCTCGGCACGGTGATCGCGTTGCCGGCGATCTGCGTGTACTGGCGCAGCCGCGGCGCGACGAAGAACCAGTTCAGGCCCGCGCCGACGGTGAGGCCGATGGCCATCCACGCCTCCACGAGGCCGCCCATGTACAGGGCGCCGGGCAGGCCCATCAGCAGCCAGCCGGACATGTCCGAGGCGCCGGCGGAGAGCGCAGCGGTGAAGGGGTGCAGCTGACGTCCGCCGAGCATGTAGTCCTCGCCGTCCGCCGTCTTGCGGAAGGCGTACAGGCCGATGGCGACCATGGCGCCGAAGTAGATGACCAGGGCGATGATCTTGAAGACGAGATCCATGAGGGGGCTCCGATCTCAGGGGAAGGGACGGGGGCAGGGGGTCGCAGGGGCAGGGTCACGGCATCGCGCGGGAGACACCGGACCCGGGAGGACCCCGCGGAGCAGGCGCGCGACGGCCCTGGTCAGACGTCGGTGGCCGAACGGTCGCCGACGGGCCGCCCGAAGGCGCCCGGGGACCAGGGTGGCTTCGACCTTACGCCCCGATGCCGCCGCTCACAGCGCTGTGAGCGGTCTTGTGGCCGGAAGGTGACATCCCTCGCGATCCTCGCAAAGGTGACCGAACTGCCCGAAATGCCCACTGGCCACGCAGAACGTGCGCGTGAGAGCCGGAGTTGGCTCCCACGCGCACGTGATCGAGGTGCAGGCGCAGTCGCTCAGCTGCGCCCTCCTGCTGATCTCCTCCCGCGGACGCTGCGCGGGCGGC
>CAZHSL010000410.1:0-2937 GCA_964535185.1 uncultured Corynebacterium sp. | reverse complement strand
TCGGAGCTGAGCACGATCACGGCGGTGCCGAGCGTGATCCGCTCGGTGCGGGCGGCGAGCCCGGCGAGCACCATGTCCGGCGCGCTGACCGCGAAGTCGGGCCGGTGATGCTCGCCGATCGAGAAGTGGTCGATGCCGACCTGGTCGGCGAGCTCGCCCTGGGCGACGATGTCGCGGATCACCTGCGCCGGCGCGACGGGATCTCCCGCGCCGTCCACGGTGACGTCCCCGAAGGTGTCCAGGCCGAAGGTGATGGATCCAGGATCGATGCTCATCTGACTGCGCTCCCCGCTAGAATGATTGACGATTCAAGCATAGAGGGGTGCGGCGGCGGGGTCCAGCCCACGGTCCTGCGCCCTGCCGCGCAGCGGGCTCACCGCCCCTCCCACCGCGGCTCCCGCTTCTCGGCGAAGGCCGCCGCGCCCTCGGCGGCGTCCTCGCTCGAGAACACGCGCTGCTGGGCCTCCCGGATCCGCCGCCACGCCGGCCGCCCCCAGCTGTCCTCGTGCACCGTCGAGTGCACGAGATCCTTCGTGGCCCGCACCGCGAGCGGCGCGTTCACCGCGATCCGCTCCGCCAGCGCGAGCGCCTCCTCGAGCACCGCGCCGGGCGCGCTCACCGCATTGACCAGCCCCCACCCCAGGGCCTCCTCCGGCGAGATCCGGTCCCCGGTCAGCAGCTTCTCGAGCGCGAGCTTGGGCGGCACCTGCTGCGGCAGGCGCATCGCCCCGCCCGCCACCGCGATCAGCCCGCGACGCACCTCGGGCAGCGCCAGATGCGCCGACGGGTCGATCAGCGCCAGGTCGCTCGCGAGCACCAGCTCCGCCCCGAGCCCGACGGCCGGACCGTTCACCGCCGCGATCACCGGCACGGAGACCAGATGCCCCACGATCCCCGCGAAGCCCCGCTCGGGCCGGGTGCGGGAGTGGGCGCTCTCCCCGCGGGCGAAGGCCTTGAGGTCCATCCCGGCGCAGAACGCCCGGCCTGCCCCGGTCAGCACGATCACCCGCGTCGCCGGATCCGCCTCGGCCTCCGCGACCGCGTCGCCGAGCGCGGTGGCGAGGGCGTCGTCGACCGCGTTCAGCGCCTCTGGGCGGTGCAGCGTCAGCACACGGACATGCTCGTGCTGTGCGGTCAGCACCAGCTCCCCTCCGCTCATCGCGGACCCATCCTGATCGCCCCGTCGAGACGGATCACCTCGCCGTTGAGCATCGGGTTCTCCACGATGTGCCGCACCAGCGCCGCGTACTCCGCGGGCCGGCCCAGCCGGCTCGGATGCGGGACCTGCGCCGCGAGGGAGTCGCGCACCTCCTCGGACAGCCCCGCCATCATCGGCGTCTCGAAGGTGCCCGGCGCGATCGCCATCACCCGGATCCTCGAGGCGGCGAGCTCCCGGGCGGCGGGCAGCGTGAGCGAGGCGACGGCGCCCTTGGAGGCCGCATAGGCCGTCTGCCCGATCTGCCCGTCGAAGGCGGCCACCGACGCCGTGTTCACGACGACCCCGCGCTCCTCGCCCAGCTGCGGCACCGACTGCATCGCCTCGGCCGCGACGCCCATCACCGTCACCGTGCCCAGCAGGTTCACGCGCACCACCTGCTCGAAGCCCGCCATCGGCATCAGCCCGTCGCGACCCACCAGCCGCTTCGCCTGCACGATCCCGGCGCAGCTGACGACCACTCGCAGCGGACCGAGCGATACAGCGAGCTCCACGGCCTCCCGCACCTGCGCTTCGTCGGTCACGTCGGCCGCGACGAAGCGCGCCCCGCCGCCGAGCCGCTCGGCGACGACCTCGCCGTCTGAGCCCGGCAGGTCCACGAGCACCACGTGGGCGCCGGCCGCGGCCAGTGCCTCCCCGGTCGCGCGCCCCAGGCCCGAGGCGCCCCCGGTCACGAGTGCGACATTCCCTGCGACATCCATCGGCGTGCCACCTCCCTCGCCCGCGCTCCGTCGCGCGTGCGGTCCGTGTGCCGCGAGCCTATCCCTGGCAGCACCTCATGGGGACTCCTCCCCATCGACCCGCCGCCCGCCTCCTGGGAGCATGGAGGCATCGCACCTGCCCGATTCTGCCGACGGAGGCTCCCATGACCGCTCGACACCGCATCCTCTCCCGCTCGCTCGTCCTCGTGACCGCCGGCGCCGCACTCGCGGGCTGCGGCATGCTGGGCCCCGCCTCGGTGCCCGCCGACGAGGTCGAGACCCAGGTCAGCGACAAGCTCACGGAGCTCGTGGGGCAGACCCCCGAGGAGATCTCCTGCCCCGAGGACCTCCCGGCCGAGGAGGGCGCCGAGATGACCTGCGTGCTCAGCGACGGCGGCCAGACGATCGACGTCACCGTCACCGTGACGAGCGTCGACGGCGGCGACGTCGAGTTCGACATCCAGGTGGCCGACGCCGTCAACGAATGAGGCCCGCTTCGGGGCGGCCGCGGGCGAGCGCCTAGACTGGCGCGCATGCGCATCGCCCGATTCACCACCGGCGAAGACCCGATGTTCGGCATCGTCCAGGAGAAGGACGGCCAGGACATGGTCTACGGCATCACCGGTGATCCCCTGTACACAGAGATCCGCCCCACCGGGAAGATCCTCCCGCTCGAGGACGTGCGGCTGCTCGCCCCCGTCATCCCGCGCTCGAAGGTGGTGTGCGTCGGCCGGAACTACGCCGCCCACGCCGCCGAGCTCGGCAACGAGGTGCCCGACCAGGCCCTGTACTTCCTCAAGCCCAACACCGCCGTCGTCGGCCCCGGCGACCCCGTGGTCGTCCCCTCCTACAGCGAGGAGGTCAGCCTCGAGGCCGAGCTGGCCGTGGTCATCAAGCGCATGGCCAAGGACCTCGCCCCGGAGCAGGTCGCCGACCACGTGCTGGGGGACACCTGCGCCAACGACTCCACCGCCCGCGACGCCCAGCGGGCCGAGAACCAGTGGTTCCGGGCCAAGGCCT
>CAZHSL010000409.1:0-2937 GCA_964535185.1 uncultured Corynebacterium sp. | reverse complement strand
GTTCAGGTACCCGGCCGTGGCCATCATCGGCATCATGAACACGAACATGAGCGAGTACGGGCTGCGGGTCATCGAGAACATGAAGCCGCCCATGAGGATGGGCGCGAACAGCATGAAGATGGGGAAGAACTGCGGCTGCGGCTCCTTGGGCGGGGTGGGCGCCTTCAGGGGACGGTAGGGGAAGCGGGGCACCACCCGCGGGGAGCGGTTGAACTCCACCACCGGGGAGCTCGGCGCGGTGCCGCCGAGGCGGTGCAGGGCGATCACCGAGAAGGTGGTCTGGCCGATCAGCACCGTGTCCGAGGGCCCGATCACGGCGCGCTGGACCTGCTCGCCGCCGAGCACGACGCCGTTGGAGGAATGGAGGTCGACGATCTCGATCGAATCGCCGACGTTGATCCGGGCATGCCGTTTGGAGAGCATCGGGTCGGCGATCCGGATGTCCAGATCACCCTCCCGGCCCACCACGCTCGAGCCGGACGGCAGCGGGAACTCCCGGCCCGCCTCGGGGCCCGAGAGCACGCGCAGCAGGGCGACCGCCGCGCCGCGGGACTCCGAGCGGGTGGCGTACTCGGTCGACGATCGGGCGATCGAGACGACGCTGCCGGAGCGCAGCCCGGCCTGGATCAGGTCGACCTCGCGGTTCAGCGAGCGCACGCCCTTCGCGCCCGGGCCCGCGCCGGGGTCCTGGACCTGGAGGGTGAGGCCCTCCGGCGCCTCGGCGTCACCGCGCAGCGGATCGGCCTGGTACAGCGCGTTGGCGACGTCCGCGACCGTCGCGGTGGCATCGGCGGTGACCTCCAGATCGGTCAGCCGATCCTCGGGCCTGCGCAGCGTGAGCCTGATGCGCATCGGTGCTCCTCCCCCTGGCGGGCGCCTCGCCCGCCTCCCGGTGCGCCCCTCCGGGGCGGCCCGTTCCGTCCGTGGTCGTCAGTTGGTCGTCGTGCCGTGCCGGAGCCGGGCGTCCTCCGGGCAGGCGGCGGCCGTGTCAGTCGTCGTCCGCGGCCTCGGACTGCTCCAGCAGCGGCAGGTCGTCGGCGGTGACCAGGCGCGAGAAGACGGCGTGCTCGACCAGGCGGGCCCGCCGGTTGCTGGCGAGCTTGCCCGGGCCTCCGCGCAGCCCGCGCACCCCGAGCCGGTCGAGCTTGTCGCAGACGTTGTCCAGCTTGCGGTTGAACTTCGTCAGCTGCCATCCCAGCCGCTGCGAGGCCTGTGCAGAGGTGGGCACGGCGCTCATCCCGGAGCCCTCGCGCACCAGCATCGGCTCGGCGAGCGCGAGGATCAGCAGCTTCTGGCTCGCGGTGAGCTGCACCGAGCCCATCGTCGTCTCCCCCACCGGGTCGTCCGGGCCGGCGATCCGCGCGAACTCCGGGGAGTCCGCGTGGACCTCGAGGTCATAGGTCGTGGGGCCTGCGGTGAAGACCACCTTGGTGACGTCGAAGACCAGCGGGATCCGTGCCCCGGGCGCGAGCCATGCCTGCATCGATCCGGAGCCGTCGGTGATCGTGGCGGACAGGCGCGAGCCGATGTTGACCAGCCACCACATCGTTTCGACCTGGACGATCGTGAGGAACCGTCGATGCAGGAACGGGTTGTCCTCATCGACGGTGAGGTCGGCCTCCCGCCCGATGGTCAGCTCCTCGCCATCCTCGACGCGCCACCACTCCCCGCAGAACTCGACCGAAATCGTCGACGCCATCGTCAACCGTCCCCTCTGTTGTCGCTCTCGCTCATGGAAGCACCGTACCCGTCACTCGATGGTCAGACATGACTCGACCGGCGCGCTGGCGAGGCCGTTGGGATTGACGGTCCTCACCTCGATGCACTGCTCGGGCAGCTGCGGCGGGACCGGGACCGCGGTCGAGTTGCGGCCGTAGACGTCCCGCCAGATCCCGAACTCGTCCGCGTAGTTGGCCGGCATGTCCTTCCACCGCACCTGGTAGTGGTCGTCCTGGGTGACCCCTTCCGGCGGCTCCCAGGTGACCCTGACCATCCCGGGCTCCGTGCCCTCCCCGGGGGTGATGATCTGGATCTCGATGGCCGTCGGCTCCCCGGGGGGATCCGGTTTCGCGGTGGGAGCGGTGATGTCGGAGGTCGCGATCGGCTCCGGTTCGGGGACCAGGAAGTGACGCACCCCGAGGCTCGCGCCCACGCCGAAGAGCACCACGAGCACCGCGGCGAGGGTGACGAACGGCCAGGCCGGGGTCCTCGAGACGGCTCCGTCCTGCTCCGGGGGCCCGGCGGCGTCCGCGAGGGGCGCCGCGGCCGCGGCCGGGCCGAGGGGGCTGCCGGCCGGGCGCAGCATGGTCGCCTCCGCCGACTCCGCTGCGCTGCCCGTGCCGCCGACCCCTGCGGGAGGCGCCGCATGGCCCGGCCCGGAGAGCGAGCCCAGCGCCGGCGCGACGCCCGCGTACGGATCCAGCCGGCGCCTGGCGCCGGGACCGGTGGTGCCCGCGGATTCCGGATCGACGGTGGCGACCTTCCGGATCCTGGTGTGCATGTCGAGCTCGTCGTCCTCGGCGCTGTGCGAGGTCCCCGAGGTCCGGTCGTCGAGCACGTCCATCTGCGTCACGGGCAGGGAGAGCGAGAGCTCCACCTGCTGCAGGCTGCGGCCGAACGCGAGCGCGGTGTCGTACCGGCCGGTCTGCTCCTTCGCCATGGCGATCGAGAGCACCCGGTTCAGCTCCTCGGGCACGTCCGGCCGATCCAGGGGCCGCAGCGGCTCGGTCGCGATGCGGTGGACGAGGTCGGAGGCGGTGTTGCGCTGTCCGCGCCGTTCGAAGGGCGTCTGCCCCGCCAGCAGCGAGTAGACGGTCGCGGCCAGGGAGAACACGTCGGAGCGCACATCGGCTCGCGGCGGGTCCGCGAAGAACTCCGGCGGTGACCAGGGGATGGACATCCCCTGGGAGTCCTCGACATCATTCGCCTGCCCGGTCG
>CAZHSL010000408.1:0-2945 GCA_964535185.1 uncultured Corynebacterium sp. | reverse complement strand
TGCCGCTGGCGAAGCCGGCCGTGGTCACCGTGGGCATCTACGACGCGCTGCAGGTATGGAACGGCTTCCTGTTCCCGCTGGTGCTCACGCAGAGCTCCGAGATGCGGGTGCTGCCGCTGTCGCTGTGGGCCTATCAGGGTGAGTTCACGGTGAACATCCCCGCGGTGCTGGCCGCCGTGATGCTCTCCGCGCTGCCGATCCTGGTGCTGTACATCGTCGGGCGCCGCCAGCTGATCAGCGGGCTCACGGCCGGGTTCAGCAAGTGAGCGGGCCGGCGGCGCAGTTCAGCACGTAGCCTCGGCCGCCGCAGAGGTGTTCCTCCTGCCGCGGGGCACTCACAGCCCCAGCACGGCGGTCGCGATCGTGAAGTAGATGATCAGCCCGGTCGCGTCGCAGAACGTGGAGATGAAGGGGTTGGAGAACACTGCGGGATCCGCGCCGACCCGCTTCGCGATCAGCGGCATCAGCCCGCCCACGACGGCGGCCATCATGCAGATCGACAGCAGCGTCAGGCCGATCACCGCCCCGATCGCGGGCCCGTAGACCAGCCCTGCGACGAGCAGCCCGAGCACGCCCAGGACCATGCCGAGCACCGCCCCCACCCGCAGCTCCTGCCACACCACCCGCGGCAGGTCGCGCACGCGCACCTCGCCCACGGCGAGCGCCCGGGTGACGGTGGTGGCCGCCTGGTTCCCGGTGTTGCCGCCGGTGCCGGTCAGCAGCGGGATGAACAGGGCCAGGATGACCACCTGGTCGAGGCGGTCCTCGAAGACCTCGAGCACCTGCACAGTGAGGATCGCGGAGATCGCGAGCACGAGCAGCCACACGATCCGGCTGCGCACCACGCGCAGGACCGGGGTGGAGAGGTAGGAGCGCGGGAGCGGTTCGGAGCCGCTGGTGCGAGCGCTGTCCTCGTGGTTCTCCTGGTCCAGCACGTCGATCGCGTCGTCGACGGTGAGGATGCCGAGCAGCCGCTCCTCGCCGTCGACGATCGGCATGGCCAGCAGCTTCGCGGCGAAGAAGCGCCGGGCGGCGTCCTCGCGGTCCTCGGTGGCGAAGGCGCGGACCGCCTCGTGGGCGAGGTCGCCGACCAGCGCCTCCTCCTCCGCCACCAGCAGACGGCGCAGCCCCACCACGCCGAGCAGCACACGGGAGCTGTCCACGACCGGCAGCAGGTAGATCGTCTCCGCGGTCTCGGCGTGCTCGCGCACGTGCACGCGGGCCTCGCGGACGCTCATGCCGGGGCCCAGGGCGAGCACCTCGGGGGACATGTACCGGCCGATCGCGTCGCGGGGATAGCCGAGGACCGCCGTGGTCATGGCGCGCTGGTCCGCGTCCAGGCCGTGCATCAGGCGTTCGGCGACGGAGGCCGGCAGCTCGTCGAAGAGGGAGGCGCGGTCGTCGGGGTCGAGGTCGCCGATCAGCTCGGCGACCTGCGGGGTGCGCAGCGCGGTGATCAGATCCGCCTGGTGCGCAGCGGGCAGCGCCTCGAAGACCGCCAGCGCCTGCTCCTTGCCGAGCACCCGGAAGAGCATCGCGGCCTCGGTCGAGGGGCGGGTCTCCACCAGGTAGACGAGCTCACCGGTCGGGAGCGTCTGCGCCTCCCGGCCGAGCTGCTCGAGCTCGACCTCGCTCCGGGGGACGCGGCGCAGCAGGGCGAGCACCGTCTCGACGGTCGTGCGGGTACTGGTCATCGTCTCATTGTGGCCGACGGTCGCTGTCAGTCGCCCCGAGACCCGCGGCGTGGGCGGTCAGGCTCCGCCGGCCGAGACCCACCCTCGCCTGATGCGCTGCAGCGGGTACGATGTTGCGAGATTCGGAACTGGCGTTTCGCACCGCAACACAGTGCGGCCTCGCGTCGGTCCGGACCGCACTCCGACCCCCGCCGCCCTCAGGAGGCTCGAGATGACCACCCCGCCCCGCCCGGTCCTGCCCGAGCGCACCGCCGCCGCCCGACTGATCGTCGTGATCCGCGGCGAGAGCGCCGCGCAGTACGCGCCCGTGCTCAAGACCCTCGCCGAGGCCGGCATCCGTTCGGTGGAGCTGACCCTGTCCACCCCCGGCACCCTCGAGGAGCTGCCGACGCTGCTCGAGCAGTGTGGCGAGCGGATGGACATCGGCGTCGGCACGGTCACCGACCCGGCGGATCTGGCCACCGCGGCCGAGCGCGGTGCGCACTACATCGTCACGCCGATCACCCGTGCGGACCTGCTCGAGGCCGCCGCCGAGGCGGGGATCCCGATCGTGCCCGGCGGCCTCACCCCGAGCGAGCTGCATGCGGGCTGGTCCGCGGGGGCCGCGGCGGTGAAGGTGTTCCCCGCCTCGGCGGTGGGGCCCGGCTACGTCAAGGACCTGCGCGGCCCCTTCCCCGGCATCCGGGTGATCCCCTCGGGCGGAGTGGATCTCGAGGCCGCCGCGGCCTGGCTGCAGGCCGGGGCCGACGCGGTCTCCGTCGGCGGGCCGCTGGTGGGCGATGCCCTCAGGGGCGGCAGCCTCGAAGCGCTGGCCGAGCGGGCCGCACAGTTCGTGGGAGTGACCACCCGCGAGGCGGGGGCATGAGCGGCGCACCGCGCGTGGTCACCGTGGGCGAGACGATGGCGCTGATGCACAGCGCCACCATCGGCTCGCTCGCCCATGTGCCCTCGGTCGATCTCGCGATCGGCGGCGCGGAGTCGAACCTGGCGATCGGGCTGCGCCGGCTCGGCGTGCCGACGGCCTGGGTGAGCCGGGTGGGTGAGGATCCGCTGGGCACGCGAGTGGTGCGGGAGATCCGCGCCGAGGGCGTCGAGGTGCACTGCCCGCGGGATCCGGCGCGGCCGACGGGGCTGATGATCAAGTCGCGCCCCACCGGCTCGACGACCCGGGTGGACTACTACCGCAGCGGCTCCGCGGCCTCTGCGCTGACCCCGGCGGACCTCCCCGAGCACCTCATCGAGCAGGCCGAG
>CAZHSL010000407.1:0-2949 GCA_964535185.1 uncultured Corynebacterium sp. | reverse complement strand
TCAGCGCCGGCGGCCCGGTGATCTGGCCCGAGGTCGACGCGATGATGCTGATCCCCCTGGCCGCCCATGCGCTGTTCGCCCGGCCCCTCGTGCTCGGACGCTCCTCCGAGGCCGCGGTGGAGATGACCCTCGACAACCGCGATGACGCGATCCTCATCCTGGACGGCCGGCGCAGCGCGGAGATCACCGCGGGCATGCGCATCGAGGCCCGGCTGTCCGCACAGTCCGTGCGGCTGGCCCGTCTGGCACCGACCCCCTTCGCGGACCGGCTGGTGGAGAAGTTCCAGCTGCCCGTCGTGGGCTGGCGGGGGCGCGGCCCCCGCACCCGCTGAAGCAGGAGGGGTCCCATGCTGTCCACCCTCAGGATCCGCCGCATCGGCGTGATCGACGACGCGATGCTCGACTTCGGTCCCGGCTTCACCGCACTGACGGGGGAGACCGGCGCCGGCAAGACGATGATCGTCACCGGGCTGACGATGCTGCTGGGCGGCCGCTTGGACCGCGGGCGCACCAGCGGTGCCAGCACCGTGGACGGAACCCTCTCCCTGACCGGCCACACCGAGCTCGCCGACGCCCTCGACGAGCTGGGCGCGGAGGAGGAGGACGGCGAGGTGCTGGTGGTCCGCCGCGTCACCCGGGACGGCCGCTCCCGGGCGCAGATCGGCGGTGTCCCCGTCCCGATCGGCACCCTGTCCCGTCTGGTGGGCACGGCGGTGACCGTCCACGGCCAGTCCGACCAGCAGCGGCTGCGGGACCACGACGCCCAGCGGGAGGCGCTGGACCGCTTCGCCGTCGCCGAGATCTCCCCGCTGCTGGGACGGCATCGCGAGCTCTGGCGCGAGCGCTCCGCCCTCGCCGAGCGCCTCACCGAGCTCGACGACCTGCTCGCCGAGCGGGACCGCCGCGGGACCGCGCTGCGGGAAGCCCTCGAACGGCTCGAGGAGACCGATCCGCAGGAGCACGAGGACGATGCCCTGCGCGCCGAGATCGAACGCCTCGGCAACGCCGAGGAGCTCCGCGGCGCGGCCGCGCAGGCGGCGCTGGCACTGGTCGGGGACGACGACGGGCCGGCCGCCGCACCCCTGCTGGCCATCGCCGCCGAGGCGCTGGGCCGGGCGGCGCGCACGGACCCGACGCTCGCCCCGCTGGTCGAGCGGCTCGACTCGGTGCGGCTCGAGCTGTCGGACCTCGCCGCGGAGATCTCCCGCTACGCCGAGGACATCGATGCCTCGCCCGGCCGGATCCAGGAGGCCAATGAGCGTCTCCACGAGCTGACGGTGCTGGTGAGGGACCTCGGCGCGATGCTGCCCGGAGCGGACGGCCCGGCCGAGGACGTCACCACGCTGCTGGCCACCTCGCGCACCGCGGCGATCGACCTCGACCGCTTCGAGGGCGCCGAGCAGGAGCGCGAGGAGACCGCCTCCCGGCTCGCGGAGCTCGAGGAGGAGCTCTCCGCGGCCGCCGAGGCGCTCACTGCGGCCCGCACCGACGCCGCCTCCGACCTCTCCGCCGCGGTGCAGGAGGAGCTGCGCCACCTGGAGATGCCCGATGCGGACATCCGCGTGGACGTCACCGCCCAGTCCCACCGCTCCCACGGCCGGGACGCCGTCGCGATCCTGCTCGCCCCGCACCCCGGCGCCCAGCACCTGCCCGTCGCCCAGGCCGCCTCCGGCGGTGAGCTCTCCCGCGTGATGCTCGCCCTCGAGGTCGCGCTGTCCTCCTCCCGCCAGGACCGCTCCGCCGCTCCCGTGTTCGTGTTCGACGAGATCGATGCGGGCATCGGCGGGCGCGCGGCGCTCGCGGTGGGGCAGCGGCTGGCGCGGCTGGCCCGGCACGCGCAGGTGATCGTCGTGACCCACCTGCCCCAGGTTGCCGCCCATGCGGGCACGCACCTGCAGATCATCAAGTCCTCCCACGACGGCTCCACCAGCTCCACCGTGGAGACGCTCGACCGCCCGGCCAGGATCCGGGAGCTGGCGAGGATGCTCGCCGGCGACGACGCCTCCGACGTCGCCCTCGCCCACGCCGAGGAGCTGCTGGACGAGGCCCGCTCCGTCGCGACCGGGACACGCGCCGCACCGGGAGGGGGGCGATGAGCGCCGACGTCGCCGTCTCGGGCATCGCCCGGCTCGGCAAGCGCACCAAGGACCTCACCAAGCGGCTGCAGCCCGGAGAGATCGCGATCATCGATCACGAGGACATCGACCGGGTCGCCGCCGAGGCGCTGGTCGAGCGGGAGCCCGCCGCCGTGCTCAACGTCGCCGCCTCCACCTCGGGCCGCTATCCCAACGCCGGGCCGCGGATCCTGGTCGACGCCGGGATCGTGCTGATCGACGATCTCGGCACGTCCGTGTTCGAGGACGTCCGGGACGGGCAGTCCGTCTCCGTGGCCGGTTCCGCGGTGCTCCTGGACGAGGTCGTGATCGCGCACGGCACGCTCCAGGACGATGCCAGCGTCACCGCCTCGCTCGAGCTCGCTCGCGAGGGGCTGTCGGAGCAGCTCGAGCTGTTCGCCGAGAACACCATGGAGTACATGCTCCGCGAGCGGGACCTGCTGCTGGACGGCATCGGCGCCCCGGACGTGCGCACCCGCATGGACGGGCGGCCGGTGCTCATCGTCGTGCGCGGCTACCACTACAAGGAGGACCTGGCGACCCTCAAGCCGTTCCTGCGTGAGAACCGCCCGATCATCATCGGCGTCGACGGCGGTGCCGATGCCGTGATCGAGGCCGGTTTCCACCCCGACATGATCATCGGTGACATGGACTCCGTCTCCGACCGTGCGCTGCGCAGCGGCTCCGAGCTGGTCGTCCACGCCTACCGGGACGGCCGCGCACCGGGGATGGAGCGGCTGGCCGAGCTGGACCTCGCCGAGAAGGCGATCTCGTTCCCCGCCTCCGGCACCAGCGAGGACATCGCGATGCTGCTGGCCGACGAGAAGGGCGCCTC
>CAZHSL010000406.1:0-2977 GCA_964535185.1 uncultured Corynebacterium sp. | reverse complement strand
CGACCGGGAGGGTGGCCAGGGCGAAGCGGGCGCTGCCGCAGCGGACCTGGAGCTTGGTGCCCTCGAGCGCGACGGAGACGTCCTTGTTCGGCAGCGCGCGGACGATGTCCGAGAGCATCCGCCCCTGGACCAGCACCTCGCCGGGCTGCTCGACCTCGGCCTCGAGCCGGATCTGGGCGCTGACCTCGTAGTCGAACGTCGAGAGCTGCAGCTCCCCACCGGCATCGGCGATGATCCGCACGCCCTGCAGGATCGGCATCGCCGGCCTGACGGGGAGGGTTCGGGTGGCCCAGGAGACGGCGTCGCCGAGGACGCCGCGATCGAGGTGGAACTTCACCGTTGCCACTCCTTCGCAGTGGTCGAATGTCAGAACGGGGGCGACCGCACCGCCCAGCAGCGTGGTCGAACGGTGCACAGCGTATCGGTTCCGCGCACCTGCCGCCGACACACCGGGGATGATCCTTGACTTCCCGCGCTCGCGGCCCTGCTCGCCCCCACCTGCACGGCCACGATCGGTCACCGCTGCAGGGAGCCGATTCTCCTCTCGTCCCGGAATCCTGTCGTCCCCGGGCACCCGAATGACATCTCCTGCTCGCGCTCCCGAGCACCCCGGCCCGTCCACACCACCGTCGAGCAAGTACTGACAGTCCTCATCATCACGGCTGTGGATTCCGTGGACAGACGCCATCACCGCAGGTCGTACGGATCACGGCCGCCGTGGACGGATCGGGGAGGACTCTCGGGCCGACGTGGGCCGAGTGTGCACGACGAGCCGACCGCGCCGGATTCCTGTCATTCGACCGTGCACATCGGCTCCTGCGCAGATGCCTGTCGTTCCACAGTGTCCACAGAGTTATCCACAATTGGGGAGAACTCCGCTCTGACCAGCATTGTTCTTCACAGTGACAAGAACCGGTCCGCAGCGCGGGGTCGGCGCCGGCGAAGCTGCGGGACGAGGCCGACGGAGGCGCCGGCCGCGATCACCGCCGCCGGGTCACTGCCGGGACGAGGAGCTCGAGCTCTTGATGCGGGCCGTGAGCTCGGTGACCTGGTTGAAGATCGCCCGACGCTCCTTCATCAGCTCGCTGATCTTCTTGTTGGCGTGCATCACCGTGGTGTGATCGCGCCCGCCGAACTCGTCGCCGATCCTGATCAGCGGCATGTCCGTCAGCTCGCGGCAGAGGTACATGCCGATCTGCCGGGCGGAGACCAGGCGCCGCGACCGCCCGGTGCCCACGATCTCCTCGACCGAGAGCCCGAAGTACGTCGCGGTCTGCGCGATGATCGTCGAAGCGGTGATCTGGGCGCCGTCGTCGTGCGAGAGAAGATCCTTCAGCACGCTCTCGGCGAGGGTGACGTCCATCGGCTGCCGCGACAGGGAGTGCAGCGCCTGCACGCGGATCAGCGCCCCCTCGAGCTCACGGATGTTCGTGGCGATGTGCGAGGCGATGTACTCGAGCACCTCGTGGGGGACCTCGCCGGTGTTCTCCTGCGCGACCTTCTTGCGCAGGATCGCGATGCGGGTCTCGAGGTCCGGCGGCTGCACATCGGTCATCAGCCCCATCTCGAACCGCGAGCGCATGCGGTCCTCGAAGCCGCCCAGCTCCTTCGGCGGCAGATCGGAGGTGATCACGATCTGCTTGTCCGAGTTGTAGAGCGTGTTGAAGGTGTGGAAGAACGCCTCCATCGTCTCCGGCGCCCGCTGCAGGAACTGGATGTCGTCGATCAGCAGGATGTCGATGTCCCGGTACCGGCGCTGGAACTCCTGCGCCTTGCCGAACTGACCGGACTGCACGGAGTTGATGAACTCGTTGGTGAACTCCTCGGAGTTCACGTACCGCACCACCACGTCGGGGTAGAGGCTCTGGGCGTAGTGGCCGACCGCATGCAGCAGGTGGGTCTTGCCCAGTCCCGAGCCGCCGTAGATGAACAGCGGGTTGTAGGCCTTAGCGGGGGTCTCCGAGACCGCCGACGCAGCGGCCTGCGCGAAGCGGTTGGAGGAACCGATCACGAAGGTGTCGAAGGTGTACTTGCTGTTCAGGCGCGAATCCTCGCCGAGCGTGCCCTCGGGGGCGGGGGCGGGAGCGGGGCCCGGGGACGGCGCGGAGGAGCCGGTGAGAGCGGAGAGGCCGGCGTAGGCGCTGGGATCGTCGGCGGCGCGGCCGCGGTAGTCGCGATGGGTTGCGAAGCGCTCCGCGCCGGAGGAGGCCGGGGAGCCGACGGATCCCGCGTGGGGCATCGCGGCGCGGCCGAGCTCCTCGGTCGAGGGCAGGACCGAGCCCTCGTCCCGACGGAACGGCGCGGTGTGGACATCCTGCGGGGCGCCGTCCACAGCGTTGTCCACACGATGTGCACTCTCCGGAGCGGAGGAGGAGGTCAGCGGCGGCACCGGGTCGGGCGAGTCCTCCTCGAGCAGCAGCGACTCGTCGACGGTGACCGCGAAGCGGACGTCCCGGCCGGTGGCCTCGGTCAGGGCCGCCTTCAGCGAGGCGGCGATCCGATGCTCGAACAGCTCCTTCGCCGAGGTGGAAGGCGCTGCGACCAGCGCAGTGTCCGCGACGACGGCCATCAGGCGGGAGAGCGTGAGCAGGGCGATGACCCGCTGCGACACGGTGTCGTCACGGCGCAGGGTCTGGAGCGTGCGCTCCCAGATCGCGTCGGCGTTCGCCTCGTTCATCAGGTCACTCCCTCGAGATCGAGCGGGCGGTCGGGACAGTTTTCCACAATAGCTCCTGTATTGTGGATCGAGGATGTGGACAACACGTGTTGAGGTCCTCCTCTCCCGGACGGCCCGCGTGGGAAGCGCCATGAGAGGCCCTGCAGGAGACCTCGACCAGTGGGAGCCGAGTGAGAATCCGGCCACAACCGGGCCGCTGGAGCGCCGAGGCGTTGACCCCGTGCACCCCCGTGCCTAAAATCGTGCAGTCAGCGCTGCGCGCCGTCCCGATACGGTTCCCGGATCCACTGAGGACCCCCT
>CAZHSL010000405.1:0-2978 GCA_964535185.1 uncultured Corynebacterium sp. | reverse complement strand
TCGGCCAGCAGATAGAGGTCCACTCCGTGCTCGGAGACCTGTGGATCAGATTCGGCCCGCTGGGTGCGGTGTTCGCGCTGCTCCTTCTCTCTTCGGCGGTCTACGCCGTCGCGCGGGCGGTGACGCAGCGAGAGGCTTCCAGCGTCATCGTCTATCTGCTGCTACTGGGTGCCTGGGACATCTTCTTCAGCCCGGCGCTTCCTTCGGCCCGCACTCTGGCTCTTCTATTCGCAATCACGGCGATCCCCATGGCGCGGGCGTATGCCGTCCACCGGCCGGGGCATGAGGATCCGACGGTTCGAGCGGTTCCCAGGGCCGTGGCCGACGGGGGTAGGCGTGCCGACTGCAGTCGCCTCGGAGCAATGAGCAACCCGCCCCAGCAGCTGCGGACCGCGAGTGCTCGCACGAGCGACGATCCGGGCTGGAAGCCGCTCCGGGAAGGGTGACCTCTGCTGCTAAGATCGGGCAAAGCGGACACGGCCTTCTGTTGGACTGGCGCGGAACTATCTAACGCAGGGGGATGGTGACTGAGTGAGGAACCTCGATGTGGCGATCGCACGCGTGGTCGACAACGGGAACTGCAGCGGATGTGGTGCTTGCGCTCTTCTCGACACCGGGATCTCGATGAAGCTCTCGCCTGAGGGATTCATGCGGCCGGTCCGGGAATCCACCGGGGAGCCCAGCAGTGACGACCCTGTGCGCGACTTCGCCCGAGTCTGTCCGGGACGGGTGGTCTCCTCACCGCGCCCCGCAGAGGCAGATCGCCATTCACAGCTCGGCTCCTACCTGGAGTCCTGGGCCGTATGGGCGACAGATCCCGATACTCGATTTCGGGGTGCGAGCGGCGGTGTGCTGACGGCGCTGTCTTTGTGGCTGACGCAATCGGGCCGCGCGGCCACCGTGTTCGGCGCGGGGCCGGATGCGAATCCGAGCCGCACTGTGAGCGTGCGGATCACGGATAGAGAAACCGCAATGGCGGCCGCCGGCTCTCGGTACGGTCCTGTCGCCGCTCTCGCCTCGTCGGGGGCTCTCGACCCCCGGAACGCGGTGATCACCAAGCCGTGCGAGGCCAGCGCGCTCGATCGGTTGCTGAAGGAGCGGGGGGAGGAGGAGCGCCCGTTGATCCTGTCGTTCTTCTGCGCCGGGGTCCCGAGCCAGCATGCGACTGACGACCTGGTCAGAGAGCTCGGAGTGCCCGATGGTGAGGAATTGACGGGCCTGCGCTACCGCGGTTCCGGCTGGCCGGGACGATTCACTGCCACGACGGCATCCCGCGAGGTCTCAACGGACTACCGGACCTCGTGGGGTGACCGCCTAGGGCCCACCGTCCAGTGGCGCTGCAAGATCTGCCCGGACGGGGTCGGCGAATCCGCGGATCTCGCTGCTTGTGACTACTGGGAGACTGACGAGAATGGTTACCCGCTGTTCGAGGAGGGTGATGGCCGCAGCGGCCTGCTGGTGCGCACCGAACGTGGCAGAGAGGTGCTCCACGCCGCGATGGAAGCGGGTGTGCTGGAAGGGCAGCGCATCGCGGCCCCCGGTATTGCTGCGGTCCAGCCGGGGCAGACTTGGCGGAGGGAGAACGTGTGGGGCCGCCTCGTGGGAGCTCGCTTGGCCGGCCGGCGCGTGCCTCGCTACCTGGGCTTTCCGCTGCGACGTCTAGCGTTGGAGGACCCGCGCCGGACAGTGCGAGCGATCCGCGGCTCGCGCCGTCGGGCACGCGCGTCAGCGGTGAAGGGTTCCTGAGGTCGAGGGCACCGTCGCCGAGTGTGCGTCCCCAGGAGATTCCCGGTCGCGCAGCAATGCGACCGTCTCCCTCAGGGCACTGATGTCCGCGCGCAGTGCGGGAAGCAAGCAGAGAAGGCCCAGGGCAACGAGCGAGGTGCCCGCGGTGGCGGCGAGCGACACCACCGCCGAAAGTGGCGGGAGCGCGGCCTGTGCCACGGCAGTCGTTCCCGCGACCGCTCCTGCCACCGCGATGATCCGCAGGGCTCCGCCGTACAACGCGCGGGCGGGGAATTCCGTGATCCGTGACAGCCAAGCGAGGGAGATCGGCCACGCGAGCCAGGGAGCGAGGGCGAAACCCGCGGCGACCCCGACCACGCCCCAGTACGCACCCACCACGACGCAGACCACCCGGATCGCACCGGTCACCAGGGAGTAGCGGAACAGGGAGGCGCTCAGCCCGCGCACCACGTACACCCAGTAGCCCACGAAGGCGAGGTTCCGGGCGATCCCCGCGAGGGCGAAGAGCCGCAGCAGGGGGACCGCAGCGTCCCACTGCTCGCCGAGCATCAGGGCGGTGATCGGTTCTGCGGCCACCACCACGATCCCCAACCCGATGGAGACCGGATACCCCAGGGCGAACTGGCCGCGCACCAGGTAGGCGGAGAATCTCCGCTGATCGTCCTGGATCTTGGACAGGATCGGGATCGCGACCTGGGTGATCGGCGACTGGATCTGGCTCAGCGGGGTGACCACCACCTGGTAGGCCCGGTTGTACAGGCCCAGAGGGCTGGCTCCGTGGACGAATCCCACCACGGCGGAGTCGACGTTCCCGGTCGCGTAGGTCACCATCTGCGAGAGCACCAGATTGCCGCCGAATCGCAGGAATGACCGCATCGGGACGCCGCGGCGCGGAAGCCCCGGGAGGTGGCCGACACCGAGAGTCACTCCGAGCAGGACCACGAGAGCCTGCGTGAGCTGCTGGGCCACCAGTGCCCAGTACTCCCACCCGGCGAGGGCGCCGAGCAGCGCGACACCCAGCGCAAGGGCGGAGGCGATGACGTCGGTCCCGGCGAGCCATCGGAAGCGCAGGCCCCGCACGAGGAGTGCGCGCAGCTGTGTCGCGGCCCCGTTGAGCAGGAAGATCGCCGCCATCGTTCGGGCGATGCCCCGGACCTCCTCCTGACCGAAAGCGGCTGCGAGTGGGCCCGCGCCGGCGAACAGGAGTGCGCCCAGCACCACTCCGATCGACG
>CAZHSL010000404.1:0-2991 GCA_964535185.1 uncultured Corynebacterium sp. | reverse complement strand
CCTGTGGTCTCTGCGGCCACGGTCTCTCCGTGGCAGGAGGGTTCATGCCATCCGGCCCGGGCATCGGCGACGCCCGTCACGGACCGGCTCAGCCTACCTGCGGCGCCCGACATCGGCCAGGGCGCGCCGCAGGGTGCGCCCGGCATCACAGGACGGGGCGACGGCGCGGCGGCTCAGCCCTTCATCGCCTTCTTCACCCGGGCGAACCAGCCGCCCGTGCTCCGGGCACCGGCGATGCCCCCGCCGGCGATCGCCCCGGCGGTGCGACCCTGCAGCCGGGTGCCGCAGCGGTCGCAGAGCTTCCGGCCGGTGATGGAGGTGTACGGTCTGCCGCGGATCTTCCTGCGGCACTGTTCGCAGCGCATGGTCCGATCGTGCCATGCGGGCCGCCCCGCCACGACCGATCGGTCCGGGCCCGCGCGCGCTGCGCGCCTGGTGTGGCCTCATGACCAGCACCGACGAGAGCCCCTCGCTGCGACGCACCGTCACCACCACCGGTCTGTTCCTGTTCATCCTCGGGGACGTGCTCGGCGCGGGCGTCTACGTGCTCGCCGGGGAGATCGCCGGTATCGCGGGCGGGGCGCTGTGGGTGCCGCTGGTGGTCGCCCTGCTGCTGGCGCTGCTGACCGCCGGCTCGTACGCGGAGCTGGCGACGAAGTACCCGAAGGCGGGCGGCTCCTCCCACTATGCGACCCGCGCCTTCGGACCGTTCACCGGGTTCCTGGTCGGGTTCTGCATGCTCTCGGCCGGGATCGTCTCGGTGGGCACCCTCGCCCTGGGCTTCGCCGGCGACTATCTCGGCGCCTTCGTCAGCCTGCCCGCGGCGCTGATGGTGCTGGTCTTCCTCGCGCTGCTGGCCGCGCTGAACATGTGCGGGTCGCGGGAACAGGCGGCCAGGCCCAGCGCGGGCGCCGCGGCCCCGATCTGCAGTGCCCGACGTCGACTCAGCATGGCGAGCTCCCCCCCCCGGGGCGAAGGGCCGACACCGACCGGGACGACTCGAATCGCTCCTGGTCGCAGGCTAGGACCGGGAGCCGGCGGCGGCAACGGAACCATCCGACCGGTCCGTCGCCCCAGCGCAGCCGCTCCTCAGCGGGACCTACGCCTCGCCGTCGCCGCCTCCGCCGGCGCCTCCGCGACCACCGCCGCCGTTCCCGTCGCCTCCGGCCTGGCCCTCGGCGCTGGTGTCGCCGCCCTGCTCCTGCTGGGTCGGCTTCTCGGTGGGCTTGGTGGAGTCCTCACCGTCTCCGCCGCCCGACTCCTCGCCGGAATCCTCCGACGGCTCCTCGGAGGGTTCCTCCGACGGCTCCTCGCTCGGCTCCTCGGAGGGTTCCTCGCTCGGCTCCTCGCTCGGCTCCTCGGACGGCTCCTCGGACGGCTCCTCGCTCGGCTCCTCGGACGGCTCCTCGGACGGCTCCTCGCTCGGTTCCTCCGAGGGCTCGGGGGCCTCGGTGGTCGGCGGCGGCGGGGGCGGGGGCACGTAGCTGCGCTCGCGGGTCTCGTTGTCGAGCGTGACCTCCTCGGGGAAGTCGAGCATCTCCTCGCCCTCGAGCGAGGTCGACATGATGTCGCCCCAGACGTCGGTGGGGAACGAGCCGCCGGTGATGTTCCGGACGCCGCCGAAGGAGGAGAGGACCTGCTCGGAGCCGTCGTCCCCGGGCTGGAACATGCCCACGGCCGTGACCAGCTGCGGGGTGAAGCCGACGAACCAGGCGGAGCGGAAGCTCTCCGAGGTGCCGGTCTTGCCCGCGACGGGGCGGCCGTCCATGACTCCCTGCAGGCTCCGGGCGGAGCCCACCGTCGGCGGTCCCTGGAGCGCGACGGTCGCGTTCGTGGCGACGTCCTCGTCCAGCACGCGCTTCTCCTGGTCCTCGTGCTCGTAGCGGGTGGACCCGTCGGGGCGGGTCACGGACTCGACGATGTAGGAGTCGTGGTGGATGCCTCCCGAGGCGATGGTCGCGTACACCTCGGCCATCTCGGCGACCGTCGGCGAGGCCGAGCCCAGCACGTTGGACGGCACGGCGTCCAGGCCGGGGGTGTCCTCCGGCAGGCCGAGCTCGATCGCCGTCTCCATCGTGTGCTCGGGGCCGATCTCGATGTTCGCCTCGGCGTAGGCGGTGTTGATCGACCTGGCGGTCGCCTTCTCGAGGGTCACCCGGCCGTAGTCGGTGTTGCCGAAGTTGTTGACCTCCCAGCCGCCGGGGACCTCGGAGAAGTGCTTCGGGGAGTTCCCGTCCCAGCGCGAATCGAGCGGGTAGCCCTCCTCAAGGGCGGCGATCAGGGTGAAGGTCTTGAAGATCGACCCGGCCTGCATGCGCGACTGGGTGGCGTCGTTCTGCGCCTGGGTGACGTAGTCCTCGCCCCCGTACATGCCGCGGATCGCACCGGTGGAGGGGTCCAGCGTCAGGGTGCCGACCCGGTTGTTGTCCGGTCGGTCCTCGGGCAGGTTCTCGACGGCCTGGACGGTGTTGTCCTGGATCCCGGGATCGATCGTGGAGACGATCTTGAGACCGCCGGTGTTGATCTCCTCCTCGGTGAAGCCCTGCTCGAGCAGCTCCTTGCGCACCGCCATCAGCAGGTAGCCCTCGTCACCGCCCAGGGAGTTCTCGCTGCGCGGTTCGATGGTCTCGGGGAACTCGAGGGCGTCGGCCTCCGCCGGGGTCAGCTGGTCCACCGCGACCTGCCGGGTGATCACGCGGTCCCAGAGCTCCGTGGACCTCTCGAGATCGTTCGCGGGGTCGTAGGTGGAGGGGCTGGGGATCACGGCGACCAGCAGCGCCGCCTCGGCGTCGGTGAGCTCGGAGGCGTCCTTGCCGAAGTAGGCCTGGGAGGCCTCCTGCACGCCGTAGGCGCCGCGCCCGAAGTAGATCGTGTTCAGGTAGCGCGAGAGGATCTCGTCCTTGGGCAGCTCCTGGTCGATCTTCAGGGCCATGATGGCTTCCTTGGCCTTGCCCACGTACGAGGTCTCGGTGCCGGTGTAGTACCGCTCCA
>CAZHSL010000403.1:0-2995 GCA_964535185.1 uncultured Corynebacterium sp. | reverse complement strand
GCCGCTATGCGAATCCTCCAGCGCTCCTCAGAGCAGGTATCAGAGTACCCGACGCGCCGGGTGCGCGCTAACCGGGCGGGCGCAGGTCACATCGGGGCGCCGAGCGAGCCCGGATCAGGGCTCCTCGATCCGGAACCAGCGCCGCCGGCCCGCCCGCAGCACCTGCCCTCCGTGCACGCTGATGCTCTCCTCGGCGTCGAGCAGGGCGGTCCCCTCGAACACCACCCCGCCGCTTCGCAGCAGGCGCCGCGCTGCGGAGCGGGAGAGGTCCGGTCGGGCGGTGAGGACCAGATCCACCGCCGTGACCTGAGTGGCCATGACGCGGAGCGGGATCATCTCGCGCGGCTGCTCGCGCGCCGAGAACACCCGCAGGAACTCCTCACGGCTGAGCCGGGCGGCTTCCGCGCCGTCGTGCCGGGAGGCCACCGCCTCGGCGAGGTCCAGCTTCGCGTCCCGTGCCGCGGCGCCCCCGGAGGTCGCCTGCCGGCCGAGCTCCTCGGCGCGCTCGAGCGGAAGGTCCGTGTAGACGCGGGCCCAGGTGCCCACGAGCTCGTCACGCAGGGTCATCAGGCGCCCGAACTTCTCCTGCGGGCTCGCGCACAGACCCACGTAGTTGCCGAGGGACTTCGACTGCTTCGGCCCGCCGTCCAGGCCCTGCGTGACGATGCTGGTGATGATCGTCTGGGGCCGCTGACCATGCTTGACCTGCAGCTCGCGGCCCATCGACTCGTTGAACAGCTGATCGGTGCCCACGATCGTGAGGTCCGATTCCAGGGCGACGCTGTCGAAGCCCTGCAGCACCGGGTAGAGCAGCTCGTGCATCGCGATCTCTCTCCCCTCGGCCAGGCGCGCGCGGAACATGTCACGGGAGACCAGATGGGCATGGGTGACCAAGCTGAGCTCCTGCAGCAGGCCCGGCACGCCCAGCTCGTCGAACCATTCGGAGTTGCGCCGGATCCGCAGCAGCTCCGGTTCGCTGCGCAGCACACGGGTGACCTGGGCGAGGAAGGACTCGGCGTTGTCCCGGATCTGCTGCTCGGTGAGCACGGGACGAGTGGCGCTGCGGCCGGAGGGATCGCCGATGCGGCTGGTGGTGTCTCCGAGCAGGAAGATCACCGTGTGCCCGTGGTCCTGCAGGGTGCGCATCATCCACAGGTTCACGGCATGGCCGAGATGCAAGTCGGGGGCGGTGAGGTCCACGCCGAACTTGATCCGCAGGCGTCGGCCCTCCCGCAGGCGGTCCAGCAGGTCCTCGCGGCCGATGATCGTGTCGGTCGTGCGCTCGAGCGCGGCCAGGAGCTGCTCGGGCGCACCACTCGGTGCGGGGACCGGGTCGACCTCGTGGTCGCCGTGCGGTGAGTGGTGCGGTGTGATCGATGAGCTGGTCATGGGGTCCTCCCGGGAGGGCGGGAGGAGCCGCTCGACCCCTCGCGCCGTGGAAACGGAGAAGGCGAGGAACGGAGGTCCTCGCCTGGGGCTCTGAGGGGAGCGGTGCTGCGCTACTGCAGGTGCGTCACGGCCGACGTCTCACGACGACGGCACGCGCACGACGGCACGGCTCGCCTCAGAGCCGTGCGGATAGTCGGTGCGCAGATGCATGCGGGAAGACTAGCACACCGAGCGGGCACCGACGGGCCGAGTGGCGCGGCACCGCCCCCGGAGATCACGGAGTGCGACGCAGCATCGGGCCCGCCCCGGTGGAGCTGCGCACCGTGAGCACCGGCTCGACCACGCTCACCGCATCCTGCGAGCGGCCGGCGGCGCGCTCCTGGAGCATCCGGGCGGCGAGCTTCCCCATCGCCTGCCGCGGCTGGTTCACGCTGGTCAGATGGGGCCGGGCGGTCAGGGCCACCGCGGAGGAGTCGTAGCCGACCACGCTCAGCCGGGCCGGCACCTCGACCCCCAGATCCGCGGCCCGGTGCAGCACCTCCACCGCTGCGATGTCATTCGCCGCGAACACGGCGGTGGGGGCGGTGGGATCGCCCCGGCGCAGCGCCCGCAGCAGCAGGTCGATGCCCTCGCTCGCGGACTCCGGGCCGATCACCTGCGCGTTCTCGCGCAGCCCCAGCCGTTCGGCCTCGGCGAGGAAGCCGGCCCTGCGCATCGCCGGCCCCGGCCGCGTGGACAGGGTCACGTGCGCGAGGCGGCGGTGGCCGCGCTCCACCAGGTGCCGCACCGCGAGCGCCGCCCCGGCCTGGTCCAGGTTCCGCACCGCGTCGGTGCCCGGCACCGCATCCTGCATCCGCCCGATCACCACCACCGGCACCGTGCGCCCGGCCTGCTCGAGCGCGTGCGGGCTCAGCCAGGTGGTGACCGCGACGATGCCGTCCACGTCGAGCTCGAGCAGCCGCTGCAGCTGCCGGCCGAGGTGCTCGCCGTCCCGCCGGCCATGGGCGATGACCACTCCGAGCCCGAGCGTCTCCGCCTCGGCCTCGATCCCGGCGATGACGTCCGTGTGGTACGGATTGCCCAGGTCGGTGGGGAGCACCCCGATCAGTCCCGCGCCGCGCCGCCGTCGGCGGTACCCCAGGTGCCGCGCCGCGAGCAGCACCCGCTCCCGGGTCCTCCGGGACACCCCGGGGCGGTCGTTCAGCGCCATCGACGCCGCCGCCGAGGAGACCCCGGCCTCCCGGGCGACGTCTGCGAGCGTGACCCCCTCCATGACACCGGTCTACACGGCCGCACCGCCCGCTGACCTCGGGATCTGAAGAGTTTCAGTGCCCGAGCCGAAGGTGTGGCGGGAGGTTCACCAGGAGTTCACGGGGCGCCCGGGCTTCCTTCCTAGCGTTGCTGGTGCGACGTCGGGACCGCCGGCCTCGCCCCCTTCCAGATCGGAGAGACGTGAGCACTGCGCCTCGCACCCCGCCGCCGGGACCCGCCCCCGCCGTCCTCGAGGCGACGCGGACCGGGGACGCGCGCCCCGCCCTGCCGGCGCCGCGTGCGCTGCTGCTGGACTTCGGCGGCGTGGTCATCTCCACCACCTCCCGCCTGAGCT
>CAZHSL010000402.1:0-2996 GCA_964535185.1 uncultured Corynebacterium sp. | reverse complement strand
AGGGCCTGCGGGTTCTTGCCCGGGTTGGCGAGGATCACCTGGAAGCCGAAGTGGCGGAAGGACTCCATGGCGGCGGTGATGAACTTGCCCGCCCCCTTGGAGAACGCCTCGTCGATGATGATCGGCGCGTACCGCGGGACCTCCTGCCCGGTGCCCGCCAGCTGGTAGCGCAGCGCCGCGGCGAGGCAGAAGGTGGCGAGCCGCTCGTTCTGGCCGCCGGAGAGCGGGCCGCCGGACTCGTGGGCGTGGACCACAGTGCCCTCGGCGTCGACCTCCTCGGCGTGGAAGTGCACGTGCCGGCGCACGTCCAGGATCACGCGCGAGACCTGGTCGTCGCGGGTTCGAGCCGCACCGATCATGTCCATCAGGTGCCGCAGCGACAGGAAGCGCTCCTCCGCGAGGTCGCGGTCGCGGGAGATGTCATTCAGGGCGGTGTCCGCCACCGCCTCCTCGAGCGCGCGCTTGAACTCGTCGAGCGCGGCCAGGTGCACCGGCCGCATGGACAGCTGCAGGAACCGCCCGGAATGGAACTCGACCTGCGCCAGCAGGGAGTTGATCCGCTGCAGGCGCTTGCGGATCTCGGCCGGCTCCCGGGCGATCGCGGTGGCGAGCGCCTGCACGTCGCCGAGGGTGTTGCCGGTGAAGAACTCGAAGAAGCGGTCCTCCACCTCGGGCAGCTTCTCCTCCTCGATGCGCTGCAGGATCGCGAGGTAGTCGTCGACCCCCTCCAGCGTCGGCGCCGTGTCGCCGGCCTGGGCCGGCCAGCGGCGCGAGAACTCGCGCATCGCGGTGCGCATGTCCTCCTCGGCGCGGGAGGTGCGGCGGGTGAGGTCCATCAGCTCCGCGTCCAGGGTCGCGGAGGCGTCCTTGGTGACCTGGTCGATGGTGGACAGCACCAGGGTGGGGGCGATCGCGGCGAAGCGCTCGGCCAGCTCCTTCTCGACCTCGGGATCCAGCGTCGACTCCGCGACCCGTTCGCGGGCCTCGGCGAGCCGCTCCTCGGCGCGCTCCGCCTGCTCCCCGAGCTTCCCGGCGCTGCGCACCACCTGCAGCAGCTCCTCGTCGCTGTCCGCGATGGAGCGCTCGACGTCCTCGATCTGGCGCGCCAGCTCGGACAGCGCGGCGGAGCCGTCCTCCGCGGCGCGGACCATGTCCCGCAGGTTCGCCACGCGCCGGGCCACCGAGGCGGCGTCGATGTCGTCCCAGGTGACGGTGCTGATCATCTGCAGCGCGTACAGACGCTCACGGCGCCGCTCCCGATCCGTCTCGACGTCCTTGCGCCGCGCCTGGGCCTCGAAGAGGGCCTGCTCGGCGCGGGTGCGCTCGGCCTCGAACACGGCGCGCTTGGCGCGGTTGTCGAAGCCCAGCACCCACTGGGAGCGGTCGTTGATGTGTCGGTCGGCGTTCTTCTCGTGCCGGGTGGCGGAGTGCTTGATCTGCCCCGAGCGCAGCACGGCGCGGTTCAGCCGCGTGAACTCCTCGAGGCTCTCCGCGCAGGTGTAGTCCATGCGGGAGGCGATCTCGTGGGACAGCCAGACGTGGAACTCGCCGTCCTTGACGTCGAGCTTCGCGGCCAGGGAGCGCTCGTCGATGTTCTTCGCGGGCCGGCGCAGATCGGTGTTGACCCGGTTGTAGGAGATCCGACGGCGCAGCTTCGTGCGGTCGATCACGGCGGCGACCTCGCGGTACACCCGGTCCGGGACCAGGATGGAACGGGCCAGGCCCCGCAGCGCCTGCTCGGCCGCCGCGGTCCACTCCTCCTCGCCGGTGCGCACCTGCAGCAGCTCGGCGGCGAAGGGCAGCTCGGTGGGGGCGATGCCCACCTCGGCGGCGATGTGGTCGCGCAGGGCGACGTCCTCGGAATGCAGGTTCGAGGCGCGGGAGGTGAGGGAGGCGAGCTCCTCGCGGGTGCGCGCCAGCTCGGCGCCCAGGTCGCGGACCTTCGCCTCCGCCTCCCAGCGGGCCGCATCGGCGCCCTTCTCCTCGTCCTCCAGGGAGGCCCGCAGCGCGTCCACCTCGCGCTGCAGGGCGAGGAACATGTCCTCCCCCGCCGGGGTGCGCAGCTCGACGGTGGCCAGCTGGGCGGCGAACTCGGTGCCGCGCTCCCGGCGCCGCTCCCGCTCCACCTCGAGGCCGGCGATCTGCTGCTTCCAGTCGTCGATCTCGCCGCCGCCGGCCCGCTTGCGCTGCTCCTTGAGCTGCGCGAGATCGGAGCGAGCCTCGGCCACGTCCTGGGTGAGCCGGCGCTGCTGGGCGGCGAGCCGGTCGCGTTCGAGCTGGAGGCGATCGGTCTCGTCCCCCAACAGCCGCACCAGGTGCTGGGCGGCGAAGACGTCGATGTCCGCCCGGCGGTCCACCAGGGCGCCGCCGCGCTCGCGCATTGCGGTCCAGCCCTCATGGGCCTCGCGCAGTCCTCGCAGCAGGTCGCGCTGCTCGCGGGCGGTCACCAGCGCCTCGTACACCTCGGAGAGGTTCTGGAAGTTCGCCAGCGCCTGGTCGGCGAGGTCGAAGGTGCGGGGCGCGTCCAGCATGTAGTCGCGCAGCAGCGCGTTGACGTCCCCGAGCTCCTTGGCGGACTGGATCTTGTGCAGCAGGCCCAGCGCCTTCTCGTCCGGGATGCCCAGCAGCTGGCAGAACGCCGCCCGGTACTCGCGGAACTGGCGGAAGGTCTGGGTGCCGGGGTGCGCGGCCTCGAGCGCCTTGCCCTCGATCTGGGTGGAGACGAACTGGCGCAGGTCGGTGACGTCCAGCGGCGTCCGCGCGATGACGTACAGGCTCTTGACGTCGGAATCCGCGGAGTGGCCGGCGTGCAGCAGGAGCAGCCGGGAGAGCTGGACGGTGCCGCCCTGGCCGTCGCTGTAGCGCAGGGTGAGCACCGACAGGGTGGTCTTCTCCCGCAGCACCTCCTGGCTGAACTCGCCGGTGGCCTGGTCGTAGTGCATCGCCCAGGCGCCGCGCACGTAGCTGGCGACGGTGCGGCGGTACTTCGAGCGGTT
>CAZHSL010000401.1:0-2999 GCA_964535185.1 uncultured Corynebacterium sp. | reverse complement strand
TGATCGTGGTGGACACCCTGCCGCCGAGCATCGGGGACGTCTCCGTGCTGCGCGGGACACCGATGCGGATCGACGGCCAGGTCTCGGACCGGTTCTGGCCGGAGGCCTGGGCGATGCGGCGGATGCTCCGCGAGACCACGGTGCGCGAGCTGCGCGAGGCCGGGGTGCCGGTGACGGCCTGGGAGGGCCCGAGCTCGCTGGCGCCCGTGCTGCTCTCGCTCTCCGTCGCCCGCTCCGCACCCCGGATGAGGAGGTCCTGATGCGCCGCGCCCCGTTCCTGGACTCGGTCGCGCAGCGCCTGCTGGAGCTGCGGCGGGTCAGCGCGACGCAGTGGATGCTGCGCGCGCTGGGCGCGGTGGCCACCGTGCTCGCCCTGATGCTGATCTTCGGCCCGACGGCGCTGTTCTCCCACTTCGGCGCCGTGCTGATCACCCTCACGGCCGCCCTCGGGGTCCTCCTGCAGTGCCGGAGACCGGACAGCGACCTGGGCCTGCTGGCACCGGCCGCGATCGTGATCGCCCTGCTGGCGGCGGGCGACTCCTCGATGCTGCAGGCCGCGGCGGTGGGTCTGGCGCTGCTGCTGGCGCACAGCGCCTTCGCGCTGGCCGCCACGATCCCGGTCCACGGGGAGTTCGACGGCAGCGCCTGGCGCCTGGCCGCGGCGGGCCTGCTGCCCGTGCTCGTGCTGAGCGCGGTGGCGGGTGTGCTGGTGGTGCTCCTGTCCACGGTGCAGCTGGGCGCCTGGATGATGGTGATCGGCGTGCTGGCCGCGATCGGGCTGTTCGTCGCCGTGCTCCCGCAGGAGCGGTGAGGGCCGCCTCCCCGGGGCTCCTCCACGAGGCTCCTCCCTCACGCCCTCGGCGGAACGGGCGTGGCCCACGTCGCTCCGGGCCGCCGTGAGCGGCTCGCCGGGACTACCGTGAACAGCATGTGGCAGATGATGGATCTCCTGTACGGGCACAAGAAGGAGATGGTCGCGCCCGAGGACGCCCTCCCCGGCCGGGACCGCTACCCCTACCCCCTGGCCCGCGAGCACCTCGTGCTGGGCACCGACATGCTCGGCCCCGACGCGCCTGCGGATCCGCGCCCCTGGCCGGAGGGCAGCGAGGAGATCATCCTCGCCGGCGGCTGCTTCTGGGGCATCGAGCGCATCGCCTGGCAGACCCCCGGCGTGCACACCACCTCCTCGGGCTACGCAGGCGGCTACACGCCGCACCCCACCTACGAGGAGGTCTTCTCCGCCCGCACCGGCCACGCCGAGGCCGTGCGCGTGATCTACACCGGCGGCGAGCCGACCCTGCGCGCGCTGCTCACCCGGTTCTGGGAGCAGCACGACCCCACCACCGCGATGCGGCAGGGCAACGACGTGGGCACCGAGTACCGCAGCGCCGTGTACTGGACCACTGCGGCCCAGGGCGAGGTGGTGCGCGCCTCGGCGCAGCGCTACCAGCAGGCGCTGGACGAGGCCGGCCGCGGCACGATCAGCACCGAGCTGCTCCCGCTCGCCGAGGCCGGCGACGGCGTCTACTACACGGCCGAGGCCGAGCACCAGCAGTTCCTCGAGCGGAACCCGTCGGGCTACTGCAACCACGGCTTCAACGGGGTGGCCTGCTCCCTCTGAGCAGCGCGCCGCCGCGTCCGGGCGTCGCCCGCTGCGCGGAGCCGCCGGTCTCAGCGGGAGGCGGTCCGGTCCCCCGGCAGTCCGTCGCCGTGGTCGCCGCCCATCAGGTTGCGCCGCCCGCCGATGTCGGGCCCGCCCGCCGGGCGCGCCGGCGCCGGGCTCACCCCCATCAGCTGCGCCGCGAAGCCGCCCGCCTCGCGCGGCATCGGGGCCCCTCCGGTCGGTGTGCCGCCGGGTCCGCAGGCCGCCGCGGCGGCCGACGTCGGCGTCCGTGCGGCGCCGCCCTCCCGGGCGAAGCGGGTCATCTGCTCCGTGGTCGGGTACGCCGCGGTGACCACGATGTCCAGGCCCAGCAGCGTGATCGGCAGCGCACCCTCCCCCGCGGACTCCAGCAGCGCCCGCACGGGCTCGCACTGCTCGAAGGCCCAGGCGTCCTCGTCCTGCAGGTAGACGGTGATCGGCTGACCGGCCACGGCGAGCGCCGCCGCCTCGTCGAGGAAGGCCTCCTGCTGCTCGTGGTCGGGCGGCGGGGAGGGCAGGAAGATGTCCAGGGCCGCCGGCTCGTGCTCGTCGTTCATGCACCCCACGGTAGCGCTGTGCGCGCCTGGCAGACTGTACCGATGGACAGCAGCGCCCCCGGCCCCCGTCTCCTCGACCAGGACGTGCTCGTGATGCAGCAGATCACCGGGTTCCTGTCCAACGACTTCGACATCCTCGACTCCGCCGGCGAGCGGGCCGTCGGCCACGTTGCCACCGGCGGGAGCGGACTGTCGCGCTTCGTCGCCGGCAGCCGCTCGCTCGACGTCTCCGACGCCGACGGCACACCGCTGCTGCACGTCGAGGATCCGCCGGACATCGGCCTGGACCGCTTCGAGCTCTCCCACCCCGACGGCACCCCGCTCGCGCAGATGCAGAGCCGCTTCACGTTCTTCTCCACGCGCGTGGGCCTGACGATGGCCGACGGCGGGCAGCTCGAGCTGTCCGGCGACATGCTGGGCCTGGACTACCGCGTCGAGATGCAGGAGGCGGTCGCGGCGACGGTGTCCCGGCAGTGGGCCGGGCTGAGCCGGGGCTTCCTCGGCCACAGCCGCTACGTGCTGGCGATCGAGCCCACCGTGCCGCCGCCCCTGCGGCTCGCGATCATCGGCGGATGCATCGTGCTGGACCTGATCCGGCAGAAGAGGTCGCGCAACGGCTGAGCCCGGTCCGCTGCGGCTGAGCCGGGTCCGGACCCCACCGAGAACAGCCGCCTCCCCTCCGTCGCTCCTCGTCGAAAGGCTCCGCATGCATCCTCCGGTCTCGGCTCCCGAGGGCTCCCTGGACGAGCAGGTGCTCGCCGCACCGGGCGATTGGGGCGTGGCGAACTTCCGCATCCCGG
>CAZHSL010000400.1:0-3002 GCA_964535185.1 uncultured Corynebacterium sp. | reverse complement strand
GCGACGGCGTCCACCGCGGCGCTGATCATCGTCGCGATGCTCTTCGGCCGGCCCGTCGGCGGGATCGTGTTCGGGCGGATCTCGGATCGTCTGGGCCGCACCCGCACCACCCGCGTCGCGATCGCCGGCACCGCCGCGTGCGCACTCGCCATCGCCGCGATACCGACGCACGAGCTGCTGGGCGGCGGCACCGTGGCGCTGGTCCTGCTGCTGCGGTTCCTGTGCGGGATCTTCGTGGCCGGGGAGTACTCGGCCGCGATCCCGCTGGCGATGGAGTGGTCACCGCCGCGCCGGCGCGGGCTGATGAGCGGTCTGATCCTCTCGATGGCGCCGTGGGCGCAGGCGAGCATCGCGTTCGCGGTCGCCGTGCTGCTGGCCCTGCTGGGCCCGGAGCACTACGCCGCCTGGGGGTGGCGGGCGCTGTTCGTGATCGGCGCCCTGCTCTCCCTCGGCATGCTCGTCTACTACGGCCGGCACGTCGTCGACGCCCCGATGCCTCCGCGCCGCGACACTCGCCGTGGCGCTCCTCGCGATCCTGCGCCCGCCGCCGGGGGAGCCCGCTCCGCGCCGACGCTGCGCAGCCTGCTCTCCGGGTCCTGGGCACCCGCCTTCTGGCAGGTGTTCGTGCTGATGACGGGGCTGTGGCTGCTCACGGACACGACCGTGCTGCTGCTCACCGAGCGGCTGAACCAGGACTCGCCGCTGGATCCGACGGCGGTGCCCGTGGTGATGGGGGTGGCGTCGGTGGCGCAGGCCCTGGCGATGGCCGCCGCCGGGCACCTCTCGACCCTGACCGGGCGGCGCCGGCTGCTGATGATCTGGGGTGCGGCCGCCGCGGTGGCCGGTCCGGTGCTGTGGTGGTGCGCGGTCCATGCCCCCACCCTCGCCGCCGCGGCCGCGTGCGCGGCGCTGCTGCAGGTGCTGACGGTCTCCGCGTACGGGCCGATCTCGGCCTACCTCTCGGAGCGGTTCCCCACCGAGATCCGCTCCACCGGGTACGGCGCCGGGTACAGCCTGTCGCTGGTGCTGCCGGCGCTCTATCCCTTCTACGTCCCGGCCCTCACGCCGTGGCTCGGCCAGCACGGCACGGTGCTGGTGCTGGTGATGCTCGGCGGGGTGCTGGTGGTGGTCGGAGCGGCACTGGGCCCGCGGCTGTCCGGGCGGGAGCTGGATGCGGATCTGGACACCGTGGCGATGGGGGCCGGGCGATGACCGCCCGGAGCGCTGCCGAGGCGGAGGACCGGGACCTGGCCCGCGCCGCCCCCGTCCTGGCCGCGGTCCGCGAGGGCGAGCCGCTCGTGCACTGCCTCACCGCGACGGTGTCGATGGCGATCGTCGCCGACGGGCTGCTCGCGGCCGGGGCGCGGCCGATGATGACGGAGACCCGTGCCGAGGCACCGGTGGTGACCACGGTGGCCGATGCGCTGACGATCAACCTGGGCACGCTGAGCACCGATGCGGTCGACGGCATCCCGCCGACGGTCGCGGCCGCGGTGCGGGACGGCCGCCCCTGGGTGCTCGATCCCACCGCGATCGGGATCGCCCCGGTGCGCACGCCGCTGGCCAGGGAGCTGCTGGGCTCCCGTCCCACGGTGGTGCGCGGCAACGCCTCGGAGGTGCTCGCGCTGGTGGCGGCGGGGCGGGGCGGTCGGGGGCCCGACGCCTCAGCCTCCGATGCCGACGGGGACGCGGTCGAGACCGCCGCCCGGCAGGTCGCGGCACGCACCGGCGGTGCGGTCTCGGTCTCCGGGGAGGTGGACCTCGTGCTGGACCCGGCGCGCAGCGCACGGGTGGCGCGCGGCACGGCGCTGCTCACCCGGGTCACGGGCACGGGCTGCCTGCTGGGTGCGCTGACGGCGGCGTGCACTGCGGTGCATCCCGTGCCGTTCGAAGCGGCGGAGGCGGCCGTCGTGTGGCTCGATCTGGCCGGGGAGCGCGCAGCGGCGCGGGCCACCGGTCCGGGCAGCTTCCGTATGCATCTGCTGGACGCGCTGGACGAACTCGGACGAGAGGTGGAGCGATGACTGCACGAAGGACGGACCTGGACCTGCGCTGCTACCTCGTGACCTCGGGCACGGGGCGTCGGACCGTCGAGACCGCGGCCGCGGCGGCTGCCGCAGGGGCCGGGACCGTGCAGGTGCGTGCGAAGGAGGCCACCACTGCGGAGCTCCTCGAGCTCGTGCTCGCGGTGGCCCACGCCGTGCAGGCCGCGAATCCCGCCACGACGGTGCTGGTCGACGATCGGGCCGACGTCGCCGCGGCGGCGCGGCGGCGCGGGGCGGCGGTGCACGGGGTGCACCTGGGGCAGGACGATCTGCCGGTGGCCGATGCCCGAGCCCTGCTGGGGCCGGAGGCGGTGATCGGGCTGACCACGGGCACGCTCGAGCTGGTGCGCGCCGCGGAGCAGCATCGTGCGCAGCTCGACTACGTGGGGGCCGGCCCCTTCCGGCTCACGCCCACGAAGGACTCCGGCCGGCCGCCGCTGGGGGTGGAGGGGTACGTGCCCCTGGTCGCCGCCTCGTCCCTGCCGATCGTCGCGATCGGTGACGTCACCCCTGCGGATGCGACGGATCTCGCCGGTGCGGGGGTGGCCGGGGTGGCGCTGGTGCGCGCGGTCATGGACGCCCCGGATCCGGCGGCCACGGTGCGTAAGGTGCTCTCGGGCGTCGCGGCGGGAAGGCCCGGCTGAGCTCCCACCCAGGTCCCGGGTGCCCGGGCCCCGGGCATGCCGCTGTCCCGGTGCACGCAGGGGTGCACCGGGCACAGCGGCTCGCGGGCCGGTCCCGCCTGAAGGGAGGGTTCTCAGAAGGGTGGTGGGCCGAGGTCGTTCCAGGGGTCGGGTGGGTGCTCGGTCTCGTGCGCGGGTCGTCGGTGTGGCGGGTGGGGGCTCGATGGGCCTGCGTCGCGGACCTCTGCGGGTGGGTGGTGTTCTGGGGGTGTGGGCCTCAGTGGGATCACCCGGTGGGTGGTGGTGCGGCCCGGGGGTTCGGGGCCGGTCAGTT
>CAZHSL010000399.1:0-3007 GCA_964535185.1 uncultured Corynebacterium sp. | reverse complement strand
GGCTCCAGCAGCACGAAGTCCTCGAAGGCGCTCATGAGCTGAGTCTAGGTGGGGCTGGGCCGGCGCCAGTGCACGCTCCCCGCCCGGGCTCCAGGGCCGGTGCCGTCACGGTGCGCCGCCGGCGCCGGGACCCCGGCGCGGAGTGCCCCGGCGCGAGGCGCCCGCTGCGCGGGGTGCCCCGGTGCCGACGCCGCGCGCGCCCTCGCCTCGATCCTCACTCCCACACGGCGGTCTCCGGATCGATGCCGTGGGCGCGCGCGTTCTCCTCGATCACCGCGCGCAGCCAGACGGCGAGCCCCTCGGCGCGCTGGTCGTAGTGCGCGGCGAAGCGCGGATCCTCGGTGTACATCCGGGCCAGCACCACCTGCATCGAGCGGGTGCAGTCGTAGTGGCGGGCGATCGTGGCACGGTGCCGCTCGGCGAGCCGGCCGGCCTCCTCGCTGCCCGGGGCGACGCCGCGGGCGAGAGCGTCGGCGAGCGCGGTCTCGACCTCGTCGGTCTCCTCCTTGATCTCCTGCCACCGGGCGGCGTCCCACTCCCGCGTGCGGGCGGCGGACTGCGCCCAGGCGTCGGTGCCGCCCCAGCGCTCGCGGGCCTCCTCCTCGTAGGCGGGGTCCCAGTCGGTGCCGAAGATGCGGGCCTGCTCCTCGGGGCTCAGGCCGGTGCTGGGGTCGTTCTCGTTCATGGTCGTCCTCTCGATCATCTCGTCGACGGCGCGAGCCGTCCTCTCGAGCCGGCGGATCCGCTCCTGGAGCAGGGTCCGCTGGCGCTGCAGGTGCTCGCGAGGGTCGACGGAGGGATCGTCGAGGATCTCTCCGATCTGCGCGAGCGCCAGACCGAGTTCGCGGTAGACGAGCACCCGGTGGATGCGGGCCACGTCGTCCGTGTCGTAGAGGCGGTACCCGGACCAGCTGCGCCCGCTGGGGCGCACCAGGCCGATCGCGTCCCAGTGATGCAGGGTGCGCACGCTCACGCCGACGAGGTCGGCGACGCGTCCCACGGTGAGGTCCTCGTGCTTCGTCGTCTCGGTCATGGAAGCCACCGTCCTGCCTGACGTCGCGTGAGGGTCAAGGGAGCGCGGTCGCACGCACCCGTTCGCGCAGAGGACCGTCGTCGAGCAGCTGTGGGCGCGCCGCCTCTCGATCCTCCCGCAGCCGAGCCTGCCGCGCCAGGCCCCGCGTGCGCACCGCGGTCGTACGCTGGCGGTATGACGCTCCCCCTCCTGGTCGACTGCGACACCGGCATCGACGACGCGATCGCCCTGGCCTTCCTCGCCGCGCATCCGGACGCCGAGGTCGCGGGCATCGTCTCCACCGGCGGCAACGTCGAGGTGGCCGCGGTGCACCGCAACAACCTCGCCCTCGCCGAGCTGCTCGGCATCGAGCCGCCGATCGCCCGCGGTGCGGACCGCCCGCTGGTGCAGGAGCCGATGTACGCCGACGACACCCATGGTCCCGCCGGGCTCGGCCACGCCGTGCTGCCGCAGCTCTCGCTCCCCGGTGATCCCCGCAGCGGCGCGCAGCTGTGGGTGGATCTCGCCCGGGAGCGTCCCGGCGAGCTGGTGGGCCTGGTGCTGGGACCGCACACGAACCTGGCGCTGGCCCTCGAGATCGAACCGAAGCTGCCCCGCCTGCTGCGCCGGCTGCACGTGATGGGCGGGGCGATCAACCACCGCGGGAACACCGGTGCCACCAGCGAGTGGAACATCGCCGTGGATCCGGAGGCCGCGCAGCGCGTGCTCGCCGCGTTCTCCGCCGCCCCGCAGCGGCCTGTGCTGGGTCCCCTCGAGGCGACGGAGACCGTGCGCTTCACCCAGCGGGAGCTGGACCGCGCCGGCGAGATCGCCCGCAGCACCGGCCACCCGGTGGCGCAGGTGCTGGTCGACGCGCTGCGGTTCTACTTCGAGTTCCACGAGGCCGACGGCTTCGGCTGGACGGCGCACGTGCACGACCCATTGGTCGCCGCGCACGCGGTCACCGGAGACTTCGCGAGCACCCGCCCGCTCGCGGTGGACGTCGAGCTGGCCGGGACCCTCACCCGCGGGCAGACCGTCGGCGACGAGCTGGGTCGCTGGGGCCGGGAGCCGAACGTCGACGTCCTCACGGCGGTGCAGCCGCAGGAGTTCGTCGAGCACCTGCTGACCGTCCTCACCGACGGGCTCGCCGGCTCAGACCAGGACGGGACGGGCCGACAGCACGGCCCGGCCCCCGCAGCCCGAGCGCCGTCGGTGCCGGCTCCCGCTCACCGCCGGTACTAGGGTGCTTTCCGTGACCACCTCTTCGCCGCTCAGCGCACGTCACCGCCGACCGTCGTCCCGCTCGCTCAGGATGCTGCTCGGCCTCGTCTGCGCACCCGTGGTCCTTGCGGCCTGCACCGCGACGCCCTCCATGCCCCTCGAGTCACTCGATCGGCACGACGCGCTCGTCGAGGAGATCATGGGCGCGCTGGAGGCCGAGGGGATTCTCGAGGAGGGCTCGATCGAGCTCGGTGAGCGCGGCGCGCAGTTCGAGGACGGCCAGTGCCGCCTCTTCGCCCGAGACGCCGACGCCGCCACGGTGACGACTCAGCCGGAAGCGGAGGCGGTGCTCGCGGCGGTGGCTCCGACTCTCGACGGCAGCGGGTTCGCCCCGCTCGAGGAGACGGATGCTGCCGGCGGCCATCTCCAGCTGTCGAGCACCGATGAGCGGGGCGCTCAGCTGGAGATCATGTGGAAGGCGTCCCGTCTGGACGTGAGCATCCATGGCACGGCCGACCTCGAGGAGTCCGCATGCACCGACCAGGCCGTCGGCTGAGCGCGCTCCCGCGCGGCGCCGCCGCGCCGTCGGAGGGGACCGGGGCCCGCGGCCTCAGCGGTCCAGCGTGGTCACCTGCACCTCGAAGCAGCGGCGCGGCCCCTTGTCCCCGCGCCCGGCGCGCCAGCCGGTGCAGGTGACCGCGCCGTCGGCTGGATCATCCTGGTAGGAGACCAGCACGGTGCTCGGCAGCGTCACCGGGGCGTCGAAGGACA
>CAZHSL010000398.1:0-3019 GCA_964535185.1 uncultured Corynebacterium sp. | reverse complement strand
ACATGTTCTCCGCCGGCATCTTCGGCTTCATCGCCCTGGTGGCCGGGTTCTTCGGGCTCGCACCGCTGGTGAACGGCCTGATGACGCTGCTGTCCAACGGTGTGGCGGCGCTCGTGAACGCGGGCCTGCTGCCGCTGGTGTCGCTGCTCATCGAGCCGGCGAAGGTCTTCTTCCTCAACAACGCCATCAACCACGGCGTCCTCACCCCGCTGGGCCTGTCGCAGGCCGACGTGGACGGCAAGTCGGTGCTCTTCCTGCTCGAGGCGAACCCCGGCCCGGGCTTGGGGATCCTGCTGGCGTTCACCGTCTTCGGCCGCGGGGCCGCGAGGGCCTCCGCCCCCGGTGCCGCGATCATCCAGTTCTTCGGCGGCATCCACGAGATCTACTTCCCCTACGTGCTGATGAAGCCGCTGCTGATCATCGCGGCGATCGGCGGCGGCATGGCCGGCGTGTTCGTCAACGTCCTGTTCGGCACCGGCCTGATCGCCCCTGCCTCTCCCGGCTCGATCTTCGCGATCTTCGGCGTCGCCGCCCGCGACTCCTACCTCGGGATCGCGCTCGCGGTGCTCGCCGCGGCGGCGGTGAGCTTCGCGCTCTCCGCCCTGATCCTGTGGCTGGGCAAGAAGGACGACGGCGACATCGCCGCCGCCACCGCCAGGATGGAGGAGATGAAGGGCAAGAAGTCCTCGGTCTCCGGGGCGCTCACCGGCGCGGGCGCCGGTGCCGCCGCTGCGGGTGCCGTCACTGCGGCCGACGCCTCGGGGCACACCGGCCCGATCTCCCGGATCGTCTTCGCCTGCGATGCGGGCATGGGCTCCTCCGCCATGGGCGCGACGGTGCTGCGCAAGAAGGTGCGCGCCGCCGGCTTCGACGACATCGAGGTCACCAACAAGGCGATCTCGAGCCTGACCGACGAGTGGGACGTGGTGGTGACGCAGAAGGAGCTCACCGATCGCGCTCGCCAGCGCACCGGCTCGGCCGTGCACGTGAGCGTGGACCAGTTCATGAACTCCCCGCGCTACGACGAGGTGGTGGAGCTGGTCCAGCAGCGCAACGGGGCCGACGACGCCGACGCGCCCGCCGCACCGGCCCCGCGCGGCCGTCATGCGGCGGAGGTCCCTGCGGAGGCTGCGCCCGCCGACGCCGCTCCGGAGATCCTCTCCCCCGCGAGCATCGTCCTGGACGGCACCGCGAAGGACTCCGCCTCCGGCATCGACGAGGCCGGCGCCCTGCTGGTCGCCGCCGGCGCCGTGGACGAGAGCTATGTCGCCGCGATGCACGATCGCGAGGCGAGCGTCTCGACCTTCATGGGCAACGGCCTGGCGATCCCGCACGGCACCAATGAGGCGAAGTCCTCGATCCAGCGCTCGGCGATGTCCTTCGTGCGCTACCCGGGCGGGATCGACTGGAACGGCAACCCCACCACCTTCGTGATCGGCATCGCGGGCGTGGGCAACGAGCACCTGACGCTGCTGCAGAAAGTCGCGATGACTTTCTCGGACCCCGCGCAGGTGGAGCGCCTGGAGCAGGCCACCACCACCGAGGAGATCCTCGAGATCCTCGGCGACGAGAAGGAGTGATCCGATGAGGGCAGTGCATTTCGGGGCCGGGAACATCGGTCGCGGCTTCGTAGGGCTGCTGCTGCACGAGGCCGGCTGCGAGGTGGTGTTCTCCGACGTCGCCGCCGAGCTCGTCGAGCAGCTGCAGCAGGCCGAGTCCTATGAGGTGCGGACCGTCGGCCGGCACCCGACAACCACGACGGTCACCGGGTTCCGCGCGGTCAACTCCGCGCTGGACCCGTCGGCCCTCACCGAGGAGATCGCCTCCGCGGATCTGGTGACCACCGCGGTGGGTGCGCCGATCCTGCGCTTCGTCGCCCCCGCCATCGCGGCGGGGATCGCCGCCCGGCCCGTCGGCTCCCCGCGCCTGGCGGTGCTGGCCTGCGAGAACGCGATCAATGCGACGGATCTGCTCGAAAAGGAGGTCCGCTCGGCCTATCAGGGCGACGACCTCGACGAACGTGCGCTGTTCGCCAACACGGCGGTGGACCGGATCGTGCCGGTCCAGGCAGAGGGCTCGGGCCTGGACGTCACCGTGGAGGACTTCCACGAATGGGCGGTCGAGCGCGGCCCCTTCGCAGGGAACGAGCCGGACATCCCCGGCATCACCTGGGTCGATGCTCTGGGCCCGTACATCGAGCGCAAGCTGTTCACGGTCAACACCGGTCACGCCACCACCGCCTGGCACGGCTGGGCCGCAGGGCACGCGACGATCGCGGAGTCGATCGCCGATCCGGCGATCGCGCGCGAGGTCGAGACCGTGCTCGGCGAGACCTCCGCCCTGCTGGAGGCCGTGCACGGCTTCAGCGAGGAGGAGATGGCCACCTACCGTCAGAAGGTGCTGGCACGCTTCGCGAACACCTCGCTGCCCGATCCCGTCGAGCGGGTGGGCAGATCGCCGCTGCGCAAGCTCTCGCGCGATGACCGGATCATCTCCCCGGCCGCGGCGCTCGCGGAGCGGGGCATGGGGCACGAGGGGCTGCTCTCGGCGCTGTCCGCGGCGCTGGTCTTCACCCCCGAGGGGGATGAGGAGGTGGAGCGCCTGCAGCAGATCCTGCGCTCCTCGGACCCCGATGCCGCGACCGCGGAGATCACCGGGCTCGACCCCGCCCATCCCCTCTTCCCGGAGGTGCGCTCCCGCATCGCCGGGGTATATTCCCCACACACCGAGTGACACCGACGTCGCGCTCGCCGCGGCGGACCCACCGAAAGGCACGCACCATGGCAGAGCGCACCGTCAAGATCGCCAGCGCCTCCGGGCTCCACGCCCGCCCCGCCGGGATCTTCGCCCAGGCCGCGGCGGAGCAGCCCGCGACCGTGACCATCGAGAAGGCCGGCGGCAACGCCGTGCAGGCCTCCTCCATGCTGATGCTCATGACCCTCGGCGCGGGGCAGGGCGACGAGGTCACCCTCCGCGCGGAGGGCGAGGGCGCCGAGGAGTCCGTCAACGCCCTCGCCGA
>CAZHSL010000397.1:0-3024 GCA_964535185.1 uncultured Corynebacterium sp. | reverse complement strand
CGGCGTTCAGGTCCCGTCGCGGCGGCTAAGCAGGAGCAGCGATCCACGCATGGTCGTCACGGTAGCACCGCCGACGGGTCGGATCGGCATTGCTCACGATATGAACGCCGCGGCGCCGGGCCCACCTCAGAACCCCAGCCGCCCCAGCTGCTTGGGATCGCGCTGCCACTCCTTGGCGACCTTGATCCGCAGGTCCAGATGGACCTTGCGGCCCAGCAGCGCGTTGATCTCGGCACGGGCCCGCGACCCGACCTCCCGCAGCCGCGAGCCGCCCCTGCCGATGATGATCCCCTTCTGGCTGTCGCGCTCGACGAACAGCGTCGCACGCACCACCAGGCGCCCCTCGCCCGCAGCGACCTCGGCGAAGGGGTCGCCGCCCGGATCTGTCTCGACGACCTCCTCGACCACCACCGCGATCGAGTGCGGCAGCTCGTCGCGCACGCCCTCGAGCGCCGCCTCGCGGATCAGCTCCGAGATGCGGTCGTCGCGGGACTCCTCGGTGAGCTGATCGTCGGGATACAGCTGCGGTCCCTCGGGCAGCTGGGCGGAGACGACCTCCAGCAGCACGTCGATCTGCTCCCCCTTGACCGCCGAGATCGGGACGATCTCGTCGAAGCCCATCAGCTGGTCCACGGCCATCAGGTGCTCTGCCAGGACGTCGCGGCCCACCAGGTCGATCTTGGTGACGATCGCGACCACCCTCGGGCCGCGCCTGCCGCGGCGCATCTCCTCGAGGTCCTCGGCGATGAAGCGGTCGCCCGGGCCGATCTTCTGGTCCGCGGGGAGGCAGAAGCCCACCACGTCGACCTCGCCGAGCGTCTCGCGCACCAGGTCGTTGAGCCGTTCGCCGAGCAGGGTGCGGGGGCGGTGCACACCGGGGGTGTCCACCAGGATGATCTGGGCGCCCGGGCGGGTGACGATGCCGCGGATGGCCCGCCGGGTGGTCTGGGGCTTGGTCGAGGTGATCGCGACCTTCTCCCCCACCAGCGCGTTGGTGAGGGTGGACTTGCCGACGTTCGGGCGCCCCACCAGGGCCACGAAGCCGGAGCGGTGGGCGCTCGCCCCCTGCGTGCTCGTCACGTCCCGTTCCCGATCCTCCCGCCCGTGCTGTCCGTCCTGCTGCTGCTCAGCGCTCATCGTCGTCCTCCTGGCTCTCGTCCTGCTGGTCCTGCTCCTCCGGGGCCCTGCGCACCAGCACGGTGGACAGGCGCTTGCGCCGGCCGGCGCTCTTCTCCGCCTCGAGCTCGAGGCCGAGCACGTTCACCTGGGTGCCGGGGATCGGCACCCGTCCGGTGGTCTTGGCCAGCAGCCCGCCGACGCTGTCGATGTCGTCGTCGTCGAGCTCGAGATCGAACAGGTCGCCGACCTCGGAGAGCCCCGCCCGCGCCGGGACCCGGTACCGCCCGCCTCCCAGGTCCTGGATCTCGGGTTCGTGGCGGTCGTGCTCGTCGGCGATGTTGCCGACGATCTCCTCGAGGATGTCCTCGATGGTGACGATCCCGGCGACTCCTCCGTACTCGTCCACGAGGACGGTGATGTGCACGTGGCTGGTCTGCATCTGCGCGAGCACCGAGTCCGCGGCGACGAACTCGGGGGCGAAGCGGGCCGGGCGCAGGATCTCGTGCACGGGTCGCTGCGGCCGCGGGTCCCACGGGGAGTGGATCGCCCGCATGACGTCCTTGACGTAGAGGATGCCGCACAGGTCGTCGACGTTCTCGCCGATCACGGGGATGCGGGAGTAGCCGGAGCGGACGAACAGCTGCATCGCCGTCTCGGCGCTCGCGTCGGCGGGGATCGTGAGCATGTCGGGCCGGGGCACCATCAGCTCGCGCACCATCGTGCCGCGCAGGTCGAAGACGCCCTGGATCATGTCGCGCTCCCCGTCGCGGACGTGCTCGTCCTCGAGGGCGCGGTCCACGTTCTTGCGCGCCTTCTCGGCGCCGTCCTCGGGCTTGTCCGGCCCGGCCGAGCGGGTCGCGAGGGTCGCGCCCAGGCTCGTCAGCGCCCCGGCGGGCAGCCACAGCAGGCCCCGCACCAGGGTGACCAGCCACCGGTTGGAGATCAGCACCGACTCGGGCCGGCTGCGGCCGATGGTCCGCGGCGAGATCGCGAGCACGATCAGCACCAGCAGCCCGGCCACGACGACGGTCGCAAGCCCCGGCAGGAGCAGGCCCGAGTGGCCCAGGTGGTCGCGCACGGCCACGGTCACACCAGCCACCGAGGCGACCATCACGGTCTCGGCGAGCATCCGGCCCAGCGACACCGAGGCGAGGGTGCGCTCGGTGTCCTCCTGCTGGGCGAGAACTCGGTCCCGCACCGGATCCGGGCGCGAGGACAGCGCCTTGTCCAGCACGGTGCGGGAGACGGAGAGCTGCGCGGCATCGACCGCGGTGAGCACGGCGGCCACCACCCCGGAGGCGAGGATCAGGGGGATCAGGGCGAGCAGTGCGAGGGTCAGCACGGGACCGCCCCGGGGGTGGGTTTCGCAGGTGTCATGGGGCGGGCGATCAGCCGGCGGTGCGGGAGGCGAGGAAGGTGAGCAGCAGGGTGCGCTGGAGCTCGAACATCTCGGTGCGCTCGTCCTCCTCCATGTGGTCGTAGCCCAGCAGGTGGAGGATCGAGTGAACTGTCAGCAGCAGCATCTCCTCGACGGCGCTGTGCCCGGCCTCGGCGGCCTGCTTGGCGGCGACCGAGGGGCACAGCACCACGTCGCCCAGCAGGCCCTCCGGTGCGGGCTGCTGCGGGGAGCCGGGGATCAGCTCGTCCATCGGGAAGCTCATCACGTCGGTGGGGCCCGGCAGGTCCAGCCACTGCACGTGCAGCTTCTCCATCGCCTCCTCGTCGACGAACAGGATCGACATCTCGGTGGCCGGGTGCAGGTGCATCGCCTCGAAGACGAACCGTGAGAGCTCGACGAACTCCCTCTCGTCGACGACCGCGGTGGTCTCGTTGCGGATCTCGATGGTCATGCGTGGTTCCCCTTGGTCGGGCGGTGGCGGGAGTCTCGGCTGCCTCCCGGGCGGA
>CAZHSL010000396.1:0-3029 GCA_964535185.1 uncultured Corynebacterium sp. | reverse complement strand
CCGGGCGCACCCCGATCGCCTCGATCAACTTCGTCACCGCCCACGACGGCTTCACCCTGCGGGACCTGGTCTCCTACGACGACCGCCACAACGAGGCCAACGGCGAGGGCGGCAACGACGGGGAGAGCCACAACCGCTCCTGGAACTCCGGTGTCGAAGGCCCTACCGAGGACACCGAGGTGCGCGACCTGCGCCTGCGGCGGGCGAAGAACCTCATGGCCACGCTGCTGCTCAGCCAGGGCGTGCCGATGATCCTGCACGGTGACGAGATGGGGCGCACCCAGGACGGCAACAACAACACCTACTGCCAGGACAACGAGCTGTCGTGGATGGACTGGGAGCTGGATGCGTACGAGATGGACATGCTCTGGTTCACCCAGAGCGTCATCGCGCTGCGCCGCGACCATCCGATCTTCCGCCGTCGCCGCTTCCTGCAGGGGACCGCGCAGGACGGGGCCGACTCCGCGCTGCCGGACGTCGAGTGGCTCGGCACCGACGGCGCCCTGATGACCGACGAGGACTGGAACAACCCGCAGAACAAGTGCCTGACGATGTTCCTCAACGGCTCCGGCATCCCGGAGCCGAACCTGCGCGGCGAGCGGATCGTGGACGACTCGGCGCTGGTGATGTTCAACGCCTCCGGCAACCCCGTGGACTTCACGCTGCCGCCCGCCGACCATGGCCGGGAGTGGCGGGTCGAGCTGGGCACCGGCGACACCCTCGACGTCGGGGACGTGCTCGAGGCCGGGACCACCTTCAGCCGGCCCGGCCATTCGCTGCTGATCCTCATGCGCCCGCCGATGCCGGACGACGGCCAGGACCATCCCGCGCCGGAGGGGGCCCGCACCTCCCGCGCCTGAGACCGCCCACCGCCACCGATCGGCCCGCCCGGCCGAGGCCATCGCCCGGGACGCGACGAAGGAGAGCAGAGCCCCGTGAGCACCGAACCCGGCCAGCGCCCCGCACCGTCGGGGCGGGAGAGCGCCGGCACCACCGGCGCCCTGCCCGCCGTCCGCCCGGTCCCGACCTCGACCTATCGGCTGCAGCTGCATGCGGGCTTCACCGCGGACGACGCGGTGGAGGTGGTCCCCTACCTCGCACGGCTCGGCGTGGGGCACGTCTTCTGCTCGCCCGTGCTGCAGGCGGCGCCCGGCTCGACCCACGGCTACGACGTGGTCGACCACAGCCGGGTCAGCGAGGAGATCGGCGGCGAGGAGGCGCTGCGCCGGCTGGCCGAGGCCGCGCACGCGCACGGGATGGGCCTGATCGCCGATGTGGTCCCCAACCACATGGCGATCCCCACCCCGATCTGGCACAACCGCGCGCTGTGGTCGGTGCTGCGCGAAGGCCCGGAGTCCGGCTACGCGGACTGGTTCGACGTGGAGCTCGACGGGGAGCGCTCGCTGCTGGTGCCGGTCCTGGGCCGCCCCATCGGGGCCGTGCTGGCCGATGAGGAGATCTCCGTGGGCGAGGAGCGGATCCCGCAGCCCGACGGCACCGTGCGCACGGAGCACGTGGTGCGGTACTACGACCACGTCCTGCCCGTGGCCGCGGGCACCGAGCACCTGGGGCTGGCGGATCTCCTGGACCGGCAGTGGTACCGCCTGGCGTACTGGAAGGTCGCCGACGACGAGCTGGACTATCGGCGCTTCTTCGACGTGGACACCCTCGCGGGGCTCCAGGTGGAGCTCCCCCACGTGTTCGACGCGACCCACGCCGCCCTGCTGCGGCTGCAGGCGGAGGGCGTGATCGACGGCTACCGCATCGACCATCCCGACGGCCTGGCCGATCCGCGCGGGTATCTGCGGGACCTCGAGCGCGCCACCGGCGGGGCCTGGACCGTGGTGGAGAAGATCCTCGAGGGCGAGGAGCAGCTGCCCGGGGACTTCACGTGTGCCGGCACCACCGGGTACGACGCGCTGTGGCGGGTGGGCGGCCTGTTCCATGACCCGTACGGCGCGATCGGGCTGACCCATCTGTGGCAGCGCCGCACCGGCGATCTGCGCCCCTTCTCGGAGGTGGCGGCGGAGTCCACGGACCAGATCATCTCCACCAGCCTCTGGGCGGAGATCGAACGGCTCACCGCCCTGCTCCATCGCATCTGCCAGGAGGACATCCGCCTGCGGGACACCACGCGCCGCAACCTGCAGCGGGCGCTGGTCGCGCTGTTGGGATCGATGGACCGCTACCGCGCCTACATCGTGCCCGGGGAGCCGGCCCCCGGCGCGGAACGAGCCGTGATCGAGGAGGCGGCGGCCCGGGCACGGGTGCGCCTGGGTGAGGACGAGGACGTCGTCTCCACGCTCGAGATCGTGGTCGCCCTGGTGTGCGGGGACGAGGTGGGCAGCGCTGGCCGCACCCGCAGCGCGGAGCGGGACGAGGTGGTGGTGCGCTTCGCGCAGACCTGCGGGCCCGTCCATGCCAAGGGTCTCGAGGACACCGCGTTCTACCGCTACACCCGCTTCCTGGCGGTCAACGAGGTGGGGGCGGATCCGGATCGGATCGGTGTCGAGCCGGATCAGCTGCACGATCACGCCCTGACGATGGTGCGCACGCGGCCGGACTCGATGACGACGCTGTCCACCCATGACACCAAGCGCAGCGAGGACGTGCGGGCCAGGCTCGCCGTGCTCACCGAGCAGCCGCTGGAGTGGGCGCTGGTGGTGCAGGACCTCGACCGGGCCACCGCCGAGCACCGCGGCGACCGGGTGGACGGGGCGATCGAACTGCTGCTGTGGCAGACCCTCGCCAGCTGCTGGAAGCTGCCCGGCTCGGGCGCCGCGCCCCTGACCGCGGAGCGGCTCGAGGGGTATCTGCTCAAGGCGATGCGCGAGGCGAAGACCCACACCACCTGGACCGCGCAGGATGCGGAGTACGAGCAGCAGGTGCTCGGCCTCGCCCGGGCCGCGCTCGCCTCCGAGGAGGTCGCGGGCATCCTCGAGGGGTGGACGCGGCGCACCGTCGCCGCGCAGCGCAGCGCGAACCTGGGGCAGAAGCTCGGGCAGCGGACGATGCCGGGCGTGCCGGAC